>DAHVXO010000377.1 GCA_027356675.1 Symbiobacteriaceae bacterium
AAGCCTCCTATAGTCCTTTATATCTTATGACGTAAACTATATATCCGGAGAAACCCGGGGGCCGCAAACGGCTCCCGGGCATAGAGACCAGCTATGCATTTAGAGGTCCCTGAGCCCCAGGCTGATCAGCAGTGCATCGTCCACCTGCTTCATAATCTCGCCGCCGAGATGAGTCACCCGTTCGCGCAGCCGGCGCTTGTCGATGGTGCGAATCTGTTCCAACAGGATGACCGAATCACGCTCGAGGCCGTAAGTCTCCCCGTTGAGTTCGACATGAATGGGGAGTTTCGCCTTTTCGATCTGGCTGGTAACGGCGGAGACAATTACGGTAGGACTATACTTGTTGCCAACGTCGTTTTGCAGCACCAGCACCGGCCTGACACCGCCATGCTCGGAACCGATCACAGGGCTGAGGTCGGCGTAGTACACGTCGCCACGCCGGATGTTAAGGGGCCTACTCATTCCATCGGGACTGGCTTCGGGGGAGGGTGCCGTTCTCAAAGACCGGTCCTTCCTCAGCAAGGGCCAGGTTGATGCGTGCCATCTGTTGATAGCCGCGCTTCAGCTGCTCCCGCATGTCCCGTTTCTTCCTTTCCGCCACGTAGATGCGCACAGCCTCTCGGATGAGGGCGCTGCGATTCCAGCGCTCCATGGCCGCGAGCCCGTCAACCTCCCGCAGTAAATGGTCCGGAACGGAGATGACGATGCGTTTCGATGTGGCCATGGAGGCACCTCCTGAGCGAGAAGGCTTCCCTTCCTATTCTATACGTCAGCGGCTCATTTGAGCCACTCCCCATCACGCTTATAGAGGCGTGGCACTCGTTTGCTGATCGCACACACGACTTCGTAATTGATGGTGCCCACTTTTGCGGCGATGTCCGCGGCGCTGACCGTCTCGTCGCCCTGAGTGCCCAGGAGGACCACTTCGTCGCCTACCTTTACATCCAGGTCGTCCGGGACCCGGACCATGGTCTGGTCCATGCACACCCGCCCCACCACCGGACAGCGGCGCCCGCCCACCAACACCTCACCCCGGTTGGAGAGGAGCCGGCAGTAACCGTCGGCGTAACCCACCGGCAGGGTGACGATGCGCTCCGTTGCCGCCGCACGGTACGTGGCACCGTAAGAGACGGGCGTGCCGGGTTCGACGGTCTTGACCAGCCCAATCCGGGTCTTCCAGGTCAGAGCCGGGTGCAGGTCGGCCGGCCAGCGCACCGCAGGGTCCGGGGCCAGCCCGTACAGGGCGATGCCTGCCCGCACGAGGTCATAGTGGCCGTCTGGCCGTAGCATGATGCCCGCGCTGTTGCAGGTGTGACGGATGCGGGGCTCGATGCCTGCGCCTTTCAGCGCCGCCAGCGTCTGTGCGAAGCGGTCCAGCTGCTGGGAAGTCTGCGAACTCGAAGGCTCGTCCGCCGTGGCCAGGTGGGTGAAAATCCCCTCAATGTCCAGCTGGGGTAAGGCCGCCACGATTTGCGCAAACGCCACAGCTTCATCCGGCCTCACTCCGATGCGCCCCATGCCGGAATCAATCTTGATATGGACCGGCACCCGGCGCATCAGGACCCGGCCCCACTGGGCCAGAGCCTCCGCCAGATCACGATGGAAGAGGGTGGGGCGCAAGTCGTAGAGCACCACCATATCCGCCTGGGACGGGGGAATGAACCCGAAGATCAGGACCGGTGCGGTCAGGCCCGCCTTGCGCAGTTCCACGCCTTCTTCAAGGGTGGCCACGCCTAGCCAGGTGGCGCCTGCGTCCAGGGCGGCCCGTGCGACTTGCAGCGCACCATGGCCATACCCTTCAGCCTTGACCACAGCCATGAACCGCGCGTCGGGAGCGCAGCGCCTCAGCTCTGCTACGTTGTGTTGAATGGCGTTCAGATCGATTTCGGCCCAGGTCGGCCGCAGGCGTGCGAGGTTCACGGCGTCCTACCCCCAGAATTCCTCGATGACGTCCGGGATACCCTGACGCAGGTCGTGCTGCACTCTGGGCAGCTCGGCGGCCAGGTCGCCGGCCAGGATTCCATCCATCCCAAGCCGCTCGGCGAGCCGGTCGCCCGCCAGACCGTGCATATATGCACCGGCAGCGGCGGCCTCCGGGGCGCCCATCCCCTGGGCGAGCAGCCCAACGATAATGCCCGTCAGCACATCGCCCGAGCCGCCGGTACCCAGCGCCCGGTTGCCCGTCGGGTTGACCCAGACCATGCCGCCGGGTTCGGCGATGAGCGTGTAAGCACCCTTGAGGAGCACGACCGCCTTGGTGGCGGTGGCGGCGGCACGCACGGCGGCGAACCGGTCGGCCTGGACATCCTCCACGCTGAGGCCCAACAAGTTTGCCATCTCCCCGGGGTGCGGTGTCAGCACCAGGGGCACCGGCGCCTCGGCGAGCAGCCCGGGCTGGCCGGCGAAGGCCTTGATCGCATCGGCATCCAGCACCAGGGGGGCCGGTGAGCCTGCGACTACCCGGCGCACGAACAACTGGGTCTCAGGGTCGGTGCCCAGTCCCGGCCCCACCGCCATCGCATCGGCCCGAACGGCCCGCGCCAGGAAGGATTCGGCAGCGGCGGCCGCGAACCCGCCCTCCGGCGATTCCGGGAAGGCCAGAGTCATGAACTCCGGCCGAATCGCGGCCACTACGGGCTGCGATGATGCCGGTGAGGCGACGGTCACCAGTCCGGCTCCGGCCCGCAGGGCCGCCTCGCCGCAGAGGGCGGCGGCACCGGTCATGCCGCGGGAGGCGGCAGCGATCAAGACCCGACCGCGCGTGCCTTTATGAGCGTTTCGGCTGTAAACCGGGAGCCAGGAACGCACGCTGGCAGCCCGAGTCAGTTCTACCGAGATCTGCTCGGCCTCCACCGCTGCGGCGGCCAGACCGATGTCGGCCACGATCACCTTCCCGGCCAGGTCGGCACCGGGGTACAGGAAAAGGCCCAGCTTGGGCAGCCCTAGCGTGACCGTCCACCGTGCCTCGATGGCCGGCCCCTCGGCACGACCCGTGTCGGTGGCAACGCCGGAAGGCATGTCGAGCGCCAGCACCGGGCGCCCGGAAGCGTTGATCAGTTTGATCGCCTCAGCCGCCGTGCCCCGGGCGGACCCGACGACACCGATGCCCAGGACGGCATCGACCACCAGTCCGGCCGTCTGCAAGAGTTCAGCCGCCTGCGCCGGCATCTTGATGGGCACGCCCCCGAGCCGGGCAGCCTGCAGAGCGTTCGCAGCATCCGGGGTGAGGTCGTCAAAGCCCGCCCACAGCACCACCGAGACGTTGAAGCCCCAGTGGCGCAACCAACGGGCGGCCACGAAGCCGTCCCCGCCGTTGTTGCCCCGCCCGCAGATGACCACCACCGGGCCGGGATGCTGGTCCAGCAATCGCCGGACGATCACGGCCACCTGATTTCCGGCCACGTCCATCACAAGGGAAGACGGGAGACCATACTTGTCAAACACGCGATGCTCAATCGTTCGCATCTGATCACCGGTTACGACCTTCACCGAACTGCCACCACCTGTGCTATGGCGTATTCTTTGCTGTGTGAGAGTGATACATGAAGCTCAGTGACGCCCAGATCCGCTGCGACCTGCGCCAACTGGCCGGCCAGGCGGAGCACAGGCTTGCCTGCACCGTCATGCACAACCTCCACGTCCGTCCACTTGACCCCCCGCAACCCCAGGCCCAGCGCCTTCGGCGCCGCCTCCTTGGCGGCGAAGCGGGCGGCCAGCCTACGAGAGCGATGCTCACCGCCGCCGTCGCAGTAGGCGGCTTCAGCGGGCGTGAACACCCGCTGCAAGAAGCGCTCCGGGTGCCGCTCCAGCGTCTGCCGGATGCGCCCCACTTCTACAATATCGACACCGATACCGGCGATCAACGGGACTTCTCTCCTCCCCACCCGAGCGTGGACTTTGTCTGCTCCAGACGCCAGAGGAATGCGAGCACCTCAGCCACCGCCTTGTAGAGCTCTTGAGGCACCGAGGCCCCCAGTTCCAG
>DAHVXO010000300.1 GCA_027356675.1 Symbiobacteriaceae bacterium
CTCAACCAGGCGTTGTTTGATCTCGAGGGTCTGCGTGAAAAATATGCCAAAGCGCAGGCAGCCGTAAACGGCCGGGCGCTGGAACGCCCGTCGGAGGACCCACAGCGCGTGGTTGAAGCGATGGATCTGTCTGGCGCCAAACTGCGTTTGCAGCGGTCCCAGCGTTCGGGGCAGGATGCACGGGAATGGCTGTCGGTATCGGAGAACGGTCTTTCTGCCATGATCGACCGCCTGGAGGCGGCTCGCGACACGGCGGTGCAAGCCGGTTCACCCAGCTCATTCACGCCCCAAGGCCGGGAGACGATGGCCCAGGCCATCGACAGCATCCGGTCGTCGCTGTTTCAGGCGATGAACGTCCGGCACCGGGACCAGTACTTGTATGCCGGCTGGAAGACCGATACCCAGCCCTTTGTGGATGACGCCAACGGCGGCGTAACGTACGCAGCGGCAAGTTCCGGTGCGATGACTCGGGATGTGGCCGAGGGCCTGTCCGTGGCGGTCAACATTCCCGGAAGCGATCTGCTGGGCGGCGGAGACTTCATGAAGGTGCTGTCGGACATGGCCGCCGACCTGCGTGCCGGCCGGACGGACGTCGTAATTACCACTCGCATGCAGGAACTCGATAGCGGTCTGAACCAACTGATCGGCCTGCGTTCGGCTTTGGGCATTCGCCAGGAGCAAGTGGCCCAGTACGAGACGTACGCAGACGCGACGCTCTTTCAGATCGAAGACCGGCTCGGCCAGATCACCGGCGCCAATCTTGAGACGGCTGTGCTTAAAATGACCGAGGCGCAGTCGGCTTATCAGGCGGCGATCGCATCGTTCTCCAAGGCGCTGCCGACATCGCTGCTCGACTATATGCTGCGGTAGACGTGAAATTAGTCCCTCACTTGTAAGTGTCGGGAGGCAAGGGCGCAGCCATGAAAATCACACCCAGCTCCGGTGCGTTCTCATCCATGACCAGCGTCACCCCAGCGATGCCGGGTGATACGCCAGCGAAGGACAAAAGTGTCCCCCCGGTGGTTGCAGCAAGCGCGCCGGAGCCAGTGAATCCAGAGCGGGACCCGTTTCGGCGCGACGACCTGGAGCAGGCCGTCGCGCAAATCAAGGAGACCGGCCGCATCTTCAACCGTCAACTCGAATTTGAAGTCACCGATAACCACCGGGTTGTGATCCGGGTGCTGGACTCGGCAACCCGCGACGTCATTCGTGAGATTCCGCCGGAGACGCTCATGAGGGCGTTAGACCGCATGGAAGAAGCCCTGGGCCTGCTCCTGGACCGAAAAGTGTAAGAGGGGGTCACTACCGTGGGACGCATCACACTGGGCGGGCTGATGTCCGGGATCAACACCGATAACCTCCTGCAGAAGCTGCTGGACGCGGACTCCCTGCGGATCAAGGCGCAGGACGCCAAGAAAAGGCAAATCAGCGCCAGACAGGCCGCATGGAGTGAGGTCAGGGCCTCCCTGACCGCATTGCGGTCCACGCTCGATGCAATCCGACTGACCAGCACCTTTCGGGCGCGCACCGCCTCAGTCAGCAACATCGAAGCAGCCTCGGTTACGGCCACAGCGGGTACGACGCTCCAGACCCACAATCTGTCCATCAGCAAGCTGGCACAGTCGCATTCCATCGCTGGGAAGTCGACCTTCGTCACGGCCGATGACCCGGTGGGTGTGGACGCGGCTGGTTCATTCACCATCGGCGTGGGAGCCGTCACCAGAACGATTACCGTGACTGCCACGGACACCCTGAACTCCCTGCGCGACAACATCAGGGCGCAATCTGGCGATCTGGTGTCCGCCGAAGTCGTGAAGGTGCAGGATCCGACTACCCTGGCAGACCGCTACCGGCTGGTGCTGACCTCCAAGACCATGGGGGCTGCCGGGGGCATCACGCTCACAGCGGACCCGGCCTCACCGAACATTTTGGAGCAAACGGGCCTCGGTTTCACGACCAGTGGCACGCTGACCAACGTCATATCCGACGCACAGGATTCGGAGTTCACCCTGGACGGACAATCCTACAAGCGGCCATCCAACGTCATTGCGGACGTCATCGGGGGCCTGAGCATTACGCTAAAATCAGCGAACGCAACCACGCCGGTCACCACCACCATTACCGTCAGCCAGAACCAGGACGCCGTCGCCAATAGCGTACAGGCATGGGTAGACGGCCTGAACTCGGCCCTCAGCGGCCTGAAGGCCAAGACCAGTTATGATCCGCAGACCCGGAAGGCTGCGGTGCTCGCTGACGACCCACTGGCCCGCCAGCTGCTCAATAGCATGAAGGGAATGCTCTCGAACGTGGTGGCCGGGCAGCCATCCAACCTGGACTCCCTGAGCGACGTGGGCATCACCACCGGTGCGTATGGCACGGCCGATTTTGGCAAGGTGCTGCTGGATAAGGCCAAGCTGACCGCCCAACTCGGTCAGAACGAGGATGGCGTCGCCCGCCTCTTCGGCGCCTTGCGCACAAACCTCGGGCTGAGCACTACCAATCCTGCGGCCACTGTCACTGCGACCAGCTACGACCAGACGGATCCCACAAAGTACCGCCCAGAGAATGCGTTCAACGACATTGTAGCGGCGGATCGCTGGGGCACCGCCGGCGGAGGCTGGAAAAGCGCTGCTGCGCCTACGCCGGCCGCTCCCCAGTACCTGACCCTGAACATGGGGTCGATCCGGTCGGTGGATAACGTGACCCTCTTCCTGCCGGCCAACGTCACCACCACTGGGCTCAAGAATTTCGAACTCCAGTACAGCACGGACAGCACCGATGGCCTGACCGATGGCACGTGGACCAAAATCGACGGGGTGACGGACAACGTCTCCACGTACAAATCCTTTGACTTCCAGGCTGTACAGGCGAAATGGGTCCGTCTGAAAATCACCGATACGTACGGCACCAGCGAACCGGCCAAGGTCCTGGAGATGCAGGTCCATGAGTCGACAAACGCACCAGGGTTGGCCATGTACAAATATGTCAATACCAGCCTCACCAGCACGACCGGGACCATCGCCGCTCGTGACGGCGCGCTGAATCGCCAGGTCAAGGATATCGACTCACGGCTGGAACGGATGCTAAACCAGATGTCCAAGCGCGAGGACTTGTTGCGTAAGCAGTTTGCGCGCATGGAGGCGACGCTGGCCCGTTTCCAGGCGCAGGGCAGCGCCATGCTTGGCCAGATTTCCAACCTGACCGCCAACCGCTAGCACGAGGGGGATTCGTGGTGAACGCCCTGAATCAATACCGCACCTACCAGGTGGATACCGCTAACCGTGAGGACTTCGTTGCACTGCTCTACGACGGCGCCCGGCGCTTTACCGCCAAGGCCCTGTCGGCTTTGGAGGCTGGGCGCCTGAGTGAGGTGAGCCTGTATACTGGCAAGGCCCAGCGGATCTTTACCGAACTGACGGTCTCGCTCAATTATGACGCAGGCGAGATTTCAACGAACCTGGCGAAGCTATACGATTATTGGTCGTGGCGACTGAGCCAGGGGTTGATCAAGCGGGATCCGCAGGCATTCAGAGAGGTCTCCGAAACGCTGGTGGACATGCACGCGGCCTGGGTGGAGGCGGCCAGGCAGGTCCGTGCGGCCAGGGGCACGCATTCCGGTGTCTGACCGGCAACCCGTCGTCCTTGAACGCTATCGTGAAATCCGGCGCATAGGTGACGACCTGCTTCAGCTCCTGCAGCCGTCCATAACGGAAGCGGGTCAGGACCGGATCGATAGCCTGATCGGGCAGCGAGAGGCGGCCATCGAAGCGGCAGCTCGCATGGTCGCCGATGTGGCATTTGACGCTCAGATCCTGAGCGAGCTCGATGCCCTGATACAGCAGCAGCGCTTGATTGAAGCACAGATGAGACGTGTCATGGCGGCGTGGCAACAGTCCAACTGCGGCGTGCACGCAGCCCGGGGCGATATGCAAGGAGTCAGGCGGTTGCTTCAGCCAAAGCCGCAGTCCAATCTCCTGAACGAACGTCGGTAAGCAAACAAGCACCCGCCGAATTTACGGCGGGTGCTCGCATGACTACGGTACGACAGCCTTGCGCATCACCACGATGCTGACCCGATGTATGGCGTCGGCTGAGGCCCGGTCGGCCCCATAGCCGATCGTGACGAACTGACTGCCCGGAAAACCTTTGCTATCGACCAGGTAGCGTACAACCGCTCCGGCCCGCAACGCCGCGAGGTCCCACGGCGACAGCGCTTCCGGCGTTTCCACCGGCACATCGTCGGCAGTGCCCTCAACCATAATGGGCAACTCCACCCCTTTGAGGATGCCGGCCAACTGGTCGAGGATGGCCGCGGCGTCGCCTTCGAT
>DAHVXO010000342.1 GCA_027356675.1 Symbiobacteriaceae bacterium
CCTGCTCTCCAAGTCCGCAGGCAACTTTGTGGTTGCCGCCGCCGGGCCTCATCTGGAGGCCGTGATCGCAGGGCGGGGGTCAGGGGCGGCGGCCCGGTCTGAGCAAATCGGCGGAACGGTAGCGGCAGTGGACATCGGCGGTGGCACGACCAACATCGCCATTTTCCGGAGCGGGCATGTGCTGGATACAGCCTGCCTCAATCTCGGCGGGAAGGCGTTGCGGCTGGATCCGGCCACCGGGCAGGTTCGGGTGATTACCCCGGCCGCCCTTACGGTGCTAGGTGCGCGGGCCATGGCCCGCAGCGAGGGCCAGTCTCTGGATCTGCTGGCCCTGCGCCGGACCGGCGAGGCGCTGGCCGATGCCATCGCAAGTACGCTGGCGAGCGAGCCTCCGCCTGCGAGCGCGACCGGGCTCTATGACGGCCGACCGCTCACCGGGGAGTACCACATCCAGGAGGTCCTGGTCTCCGGGGGCGTGGCCAACGATCTTTACAATCCGGAGCCGCCGAGCCTGGAGGCGGCCTTGCGCCATGGCGATATCGGCCCCGCCCTGGGCTGGGCCCTGCGGCCGGCCCTGGAGGCCAGGGGCTTGAAGGTGGGGCGGCCGATCGAGACGACCTTTGCCACCGTGATTGGGGTGGGCGTGCACACGCTCAACTTGAGCGGCAGTACGATCCGCATTCCCGACTGGAACATGCTGCCCATGACCAACCTGCCGGTCATCCGGCCTTTCCCCCACGCCGCGCCGATTGACGCCGAGGTGTGGGAGCGCGAGGTGGCGCGCCACCTCTCGTGGCAAGACCCGGATGGCCCCGTCGCGATTGCGGTGGGTCCACTGCCCGACCTCTCCTACGATGCGCTGACGGCGGTGGCCCGGGGCATCTCGCGCGGGATGCAGACCTGCCTGGAGCTGGGGCAGCCCCTGGTCGTCGTGGCAGAGCAGGATGTGGCCAGTGCCCTGGGCCTGCTGCTGGGGGCGCCCGGCGGCGTCATTACCATCGACGAGCTGGCGGTGGCGGACGGCAATTATATCGATATCGGCAAGCCGCTTTACAACGGTACGGTGGTCCCGGTCGTTGTGAAGACCCTGGTGTTCTCGGCCTGAGAGAACGGAGGCAGATGCACTTGAAACTGGCGACAAACCTTGGCGGCCACTTCTATCAGTTCAAGAGCCTGACCGAAGTGATGGCCAAGGCGAACGAGGAAAAGACCGGCGACTCCCTGGCCGGGCTTGCCGCGGCATCGATGGCGGAGCGGGTGGCGGCGAAGGCCGTCCTGGCCGACATCACCCTCGGTGAGATCCGCAACAACCCGCTCATCCCCCCGGAGACCGATGAGGTCTCGCGCGCGATCGAGGAGCAGGTCGACGAGTCCCAGTACCAGCAGGTCAAGAACTGGTCGGTCCGGCAGTTCCGCGAGTGGCTGTTGGATATTGGCACCCGGCCGGCGGACATCACCCGCGTGCGGGGCGGGCTGACCAGCGAGATGGTCGCCGCCACGTGCAAGCTGATGTCTAACCTGGACCTGGTCTACGCCGCAGCGAAGATGCGGGTGGCCGCGACCGCCAATACGACGATCGGGCTCAAAGGGACCTTGGCGGCACGCCTGCAGCCCAATCATCCCACCGATAGCGTGGCGGGGATTCTGGCGGCAACCCGGGCGGGGCTGGCTTATGGGGTCGGTGATGCGGTGATCGGAGTCAACCCGGTCAACGACACGGTGGAGAGCGTGACGCACGTGCTCAACGCCCTGCACGAGTTCGTGACGGACTGGCAGGTCCCGACCCAGATCTGCGTCCTGGCCCACGTGACCACGATGATGAAGGCCGCCGAGCAGGGCGCGCCCTTTGGGCTGATCTTCCAGAGCCTGGCGGGGACGCAGACCGGCAACGAGTCCTTCGGGATTTCCGTGGCGATGCTCGATGAGGCGTATGCGATCGCCAAGGACCGGGCCAAGGTTGCCGGGCCCAACGTGATGTACTTCGAGACCGGACAGGGCTCCGAGCTCTCGGCCGACGCCCACAAGGGCGTCGACCAGGTGGTGCTGGAGGCCCGGTGCTACGGGCTGGCCAAGCGGTATAACCCGTTCCTGGTCAACACGGTGGTCGGGTTTATTGGGCCGGAGTATCTGTTCGACAGCAAGCAGGTGCTGCGGGCCGGGCTCGAGGACCACTTCATGGGCAAGCTCACCGGCATCTCCATGGGTGTGGATGCGTGCTACACCAATCATATCGAAGCGGATCAGAACGACCTGGAGAATCTGGAGGTCCTGCTGACTGCTGCGGGCTGCAACTACTTCATGGGCCTGCCCCAGGGCGATGATGTAATGTTGAACTACCAGTCCAGTGGGTTTCACGACACCGCCGCCCTGCGGGAGATCTTCGGCCTGCGCCCCGCTCCGCAGTTTGAGATCTGGCTGGAGCGGATGGGCATCATGGCCGAGGGCCATCTGACAAGCCGGGCGGGCGATCCGACCATCTTTTTCAAGTAGGAGGTGCGGCAAGTGCTGACCGAACGAGAGTTGAAAGCGATCGTGGCGGATGTGCTGGCCGGCCTCGGGCACAAGCTTGTGCCTCAGACTCCGGCTCCGGGTGGCGGGACCTCGGCGGCGGGTG
>DAHVXO010000344.1 GCA_027356675.1 Symbiobacteriaceae bacterium
GAGGCATGCCGGGCACCCGCCTCGAGCGCGGCTTCGATGACCGCACGTTTCTCAACCGTGGTGACACCGGCCGGGATGCAGACCATTACCCGTGGGCGGGAGAAGAACCGGGGACCGCACACGCGTCGGATAAAGCTTTTCAGCATCGCCTCGGTCACATCGTAGTCGGCGATAACGCCCTCTCGCAACGGCCGGGTCGCGATGATGTTCCCCGGGGTGCGTCCGAGCATGCGGCGGGCCTCGGTTCCGATTGCGAGGATCTTCTTGGTGTCCCGCTCCATCGCCACCACAGAGGGTTCACGAAGGACGATCCCGCGGCCTTTCACATAAATAAGGACGGTTGCCGTACCAAGATCAATGCCGATATCTGTCGCCCATCCGAACACTGTGTCGACGCCTCCCATAGGGCCTGGTTCTCTAGCCAGAGCCCTATCCCTTTCGACACCGTCCGGCAAATCCCTTCGGCGGGATGACCCCGCCCGCTACTTTTCCATGTACTTCTGGCGGGTGGCTGCACCCCCACGGATGTGGCGCTCAGACTTGTTGAAGTCCAAGACCCGGCGAACTCGGGCGGCCAATTCGGAATTGACCCGCGGCAACCGTTCGGTGACATCTTTGTGCACCGTGCTCTTTGATACGCCGAAGAGCATGGCTGTATCCCGAACGGTGTCCTTGGTCCTGAAGATGTGATTGCTCACATCCAGAACCCGTTTCCAGATATGGTCCTTCACCGCTGGGCCCCCTTCGCCCTCTCATGGTTGCTAGATGTATATGGGCAGGGGGAGTAAACATGACGAGCACGCCGCTGGCGTGCTCGTCTATGGAAGTTAATTGTTGAAGTAGGGCTCCGGATCTTCCGGCTCATCGTTGCGCAGGACCTGGAATCGCAGGTGCGTGCCCAACGCTGTTCGAGCGGGTCCGGGGGACCCGACCTGGCCAATCAGACTGCCGGCTTGCACCCCGGCATTCTTGCCGATGAGAATTTTGCCAAGCCCCACATACCGGCTGACGAGCCCGCCGCCGTGGTCGATGGTAACGACCCCGCCGTCGAGTGGGTGGTGTTCCACCACTTCGGTCACAGTACCCGCGCCAGCCGCAATCACGGCGTCGCCGCGGTTGGCCTCGTACGCGATCGCGGCGTAGAGCCGGAAATCCCCAAAAGCATCATCAAAGGAAGTGAACGACCGCAAGACCTTGTGAGAACCTGCAAGGGGCGTTCCCAGGTGGCGAGGGGCAACCGCCTCTGCAACCTGGTTGGCGGGTGCCGCCTCGGTGGGCACGGCGGCTGCCCGTTCGGGCTTTGCTGTTTGCACTTCTTGCCCTGCCGCGTCGTTTGGGGACAGCAGCCGGTCCGCGTATTGCAGCTGCTGTTGCTGGGTGGGCGAAAGCCCCAAGGGGCGGAACCGCTGGAAAACCGCAAGGCCGGCCAGCAAGGCTGTCAGGATAGCAAGGGAGATGAGCGTGGTGCGGCGTTCATGGGACAGGCGGCTAAACCACGAACCGGATAGGCCGCGCATTGGTTTCAAGACCAATCACCTCGGCTTTAGCCTGCCCAAATCTGGATCAAATCATGCCATACCCTGCCATTTATTCGCTGAATATCCGGCCGACAGAGACGCCCGTATAGTAATGGGTCAGAATATCGCGAAACCCCTTTCCGGCCCGCGCCATGCCGTTGGCGCCGTACTGGCTCATACCGACCCCGTGGCCGTATCCATGCGTGCTGATCAACACCTGCCCGCCCCGCATGGTCACTGTGAAGTCCGTGGACCGCAGTCCAAGCCGTTCGCGGAACTCCCGTCCGGACACCGTGTTGGCCCCAACCTTGACCGACTTGACTCGACCCGTGGCGGTTCGCGAAACGATCTGAACGGGCGCCTGTGCGGCTGACTGGCCTTTGGCGGCGGCCGCCGGTACCACGACACCCGGCCCGTTCTGCCTGAATGCACTGGCAAGGGCCTCTGGATTAAAAGTGCGGGTCTCCCGGAGCTTTGGCGCATCCGCCCCCCAGTGGTCATCCACCGGTTTCAGGTAGGGCAGGGACTGGCCGAAGTACTCGGCAGCATCTTCCGTAACGGTTCCAGAGACGGAATGATAGAGCGGGTCTATCAGTTCGCCCCGGTAGGTGAGTACCAGCCCAGCGGTCTCCGCCTCTGCCTGGTTCAACCGCTTCCATAGACTCATGGCGGCGAAAGTGCCCAGCCGCTTGGTGAGGTCTGCGCGCGAGATGTAAGCCTGTCCGGTGGCCGGGTCCGCGCAGACATCCGCCGCGGCGTTGAGTGGGCACCCGCCCTTGCCTGGTCCGACGAACTGTTGCATGCGCCGTACGGTATATGTGCGCGCCACCACCAACTGCGACTTCAGGGCCTCCATCTCGAATTCCGGCGGCATCTCAGCGGCGACGACTCCCTTGAGGTACTCGCCGAGCGCCATTGCCTGCACCGTCTGCGTCTGTGGAAAGTAGATCTTGACGGTCAAGGTGTCGCTCGGGTCATGGGCCGTGGGTGGCGCTGCCTTTCCCGCCATCCGCCCGAGTGCTGTCGGTAGAGCAACCAGAGCCACAACCAGCAGCAGCAGTGTGGTCGCGAGGTACCGTCGCATCATCTCGGGCCTCCGTATGGTCCGGCGGAACGGGTCGCTTGCCGGGCCTGTAGTATCACATAATGTGTATGGCCCGGCCCCGGTCCGTATTACATAAGGTGCGCGCTAGTACTCCTGCTGCAGAGCCGGCCAGGCTGCCCAGACATGGGTGCGACCCGTCTGGGAATCCGTGCGGGCTGCGACCTGGATGTTCGTCGGATAGGGTCCGGCAGGCAGGCCCGGGGTCCACCCTGCCAGACTCGCCGACCCGGGCCCAGCCCAGGGCTGGCGCCCAGTGGCGTTTACAACGTCCAGCGCGGACCGCACCAAGCGTGCGGGTTGTGTCCGCCCCGTCGTTCCCTCCAGCTGGACGGTCAGAACCGGTTCACCGCCTGGGCGGGAGAGCACCCGGCGGACCAGTGTAAATCGCTCCTCCCACTGATGTGCAGGGCCTCCCGCAAATACCCACCTCAGGGTCAAATAATGGGCCTCGTTGCGTGCCAGTGTCCGCAGTTCCCGGGTTTCGGCCGGTGTCTGTTGCGTCCACGCCAAGGCCGTCCTGACCTGCTGCTCGACCTGGGCATCCGGCACTTCGATCCAGCCGGTGATCGTGATTCGCTCAGGAGTAGCCCCGGTGGCCCGCAGGGCATCATTCAACCCAACCATTCCGGTGGCCGGTGACCCGTTCACCTGGCCATATTCGGTTGCGGCCCCTGTATACAGAAGCGTCGCGACCAAACTACCAATCAACACCAACTGACGCACGCGGATCAACCCCCTGATCCCAGTCTTGACCAGGGCACAAAAGACCAAACCTGCATGGGCGAAACGGCCTTTGGGTAGAATCCCTCGAGCGCCACCGGAAGGGCCACAGCAGGAGTTTGGGTTCCGGGTACCGTACTCTCAAGTGCACGTCCATTCCCTGCGTTTTAGTTTACGGCAGGGCATCACGGAACGCGAGGCGGTGACGCTCACTGGCTGTCCATCCATATCTCATCGGCGGAGCGGTCATTATGGCCGCAATCGCGAGTCCGGTGATGCGTCACGGTCGCCGGTGGTGGCGCCTATGGCGCCGAGAGGTGCATAATCAGGCTGCGTTTGAGACGGCAAGAGCCCGCATACAGGAGGAGGCAAGTCGCTTGTTCAACCTGACTCCGGAGGATCTGCAGACAGCCCTGCAGTCCCAGAACTACTTCCTGGATCGGTTGAGCGTAAACCGACTCTGGTCGTACCTGCGCCAGGGCAAGCCGATTGGATTGCGAGGCGAACCGGGCATCGGGAAATCGCAGTTGGCCGAGGCCTTCGCGAAGGCCATGGGTTACGGGCTGATTGACCTGGAGTGCCACAGCCACCTGGAGGCCGAGGAGATCGGCATCTCCTGGAATGGCTTCAAGCAGATTGTCGACGCCCAGGCGTACCGCTCCGGCGAGACGCCGAACCTTTACACGTTGGATTACTTGAACACCACGCCCTTGCTGGAGAGTTTATTGGCGGACCGCCCGACCGTCGTGCGGGTGGATGAAGTGGATAAACTGAACGAACACACGACGAACTTTTTTCTGCGTTATTTGGACAAGAAGGAACTGGTCGTCCATAATCTGGCCGAAGGCGGGGCGAAGAAGGTCTTGCGGGCCAAGGCGCCCCTCTTTGTCTTCCTCACATCAAATGAATACAAGCGGTTGGACACCGCTTTCATGCGCCGTACCGTCTGGCTGGACCTGCGGTTTCCGGCCGAGGCTGCGCTCGCTGCCATCGTGCAGGCTGCGGTAGACGTCCCGGCGGACTTTGCCGCGCGGGTCGCCCGCATAATCATGCAGCTCCGTCAGCTCAACATGGAGAAGAAGCCTGCGATCGCCGAAGCGATTGAATGGACGCGGGCGCTGGTCGACGTGAGCGAAGGCAAGATCACGCCTGAAGCGATCGATGTTACGATTGGCTTCCTGGCAAAGTATCCGGAGGATGAGGCAATCGTCAAGGAGGCGCTTCATCGTTGGTACGATGGGTTTGGCAGAACCGCCTAGTCCTTTCGGTCAACCGCTTCTTCCGCCTCTTCGTCCGTTGGGTGCTCATCTGGCTAAGCTACTTAGTGCGCACACTGCGCCGCCACGCGTTGGTCACGGCACGCTTTGTCACACTCCTGATCAAACCGCGCAACCCGAACAATCTCTTTGTGGCAGGCCTTGAGGGCGCCTATACAGCCCCGGAGGTGGGTGTGACCGGGTCTGCTGCTGACCCCAACGACCCCCAACACCGCCGTAGCTTGCTGTGGGCCGGCGGGAGCGCCGAAGCGGCGCCCGCTGAGGCCCCGCTGAGCACCGACGCCGTCTCCCTGTGGCGTGGCGGCCGGCGGGTCACAGCGGCAGAGTCCAATCCAGCAGCCGTGGGAGTAAATCGGCGGTTTTCTTACCTCGATGTCCTCGCTGCTCAGCTCAAGAAGATTTCAGGCCCGCAGATCAAAGACCTCGAGGCACTGGTCCAGCGTCTGGCCCGCAAATGGCTCGACATGGACGAGATCTTTGAGCAAATCCCGCGCCGCAACAAGTTCGACGTCGGGGAGACTCTCCGGTACAACATCCCCCGCTATGCCGGAAAGATCCTCAATTTCAAATGGGCCACCAATGATCTCCCGGTGCCCCAGTTATCAAAACCGGCCCGCATCCTGGTCATCGGCGACGTATCGCACTCCATGGTCCACTACGTAAGCGTCATCCTCTACTTCATGCATATGCTCAACTTTCGCTTCGTCGTGGATAGTTACATCTTTAGCGAAAATGCGACACACTCCGCCCCGTTTCTCAACGGGCTCGGCACCTTTGAGGAAAAAGTGCGCCGGCTCGTGGCGGGCGCCAAATCCTGGAACGCCGGTACCCGATTCGGTTCTGCCCTCGAGGAGATCGCGACCCAGGCCCACGTGGACGCGTATACCCACGTCCTGATTGCCACGGACGGAAAAGTTTCGCTGCAGGGCCAGGAGGCCATCAAGATCGAGCGCTACATGAAGGAACTGCGGGCCAAGGCGAAGCAAGTCGTCTTCCTGACCCCCTCGGCTGAGTTTTCAGAGGGCGCCAGTGGTAAGGCTAAGCCCGACCGGCTGGGGAGCTTCGAGTATGGATTTGTCGAGATCCCCATCTTTGAGATGGGGCCGCCGCTCTGGTACGGGGTGCTCTCCCGCTATGCCGACCGGCTGTACCTCGTGCGCTCGGTCCAGGACCTTGTGGACATGACCGAGGACCTGATCGTGGCGTCGAAAGGCTAGCTGAGACAGAAAAACCCCCGGGAGTTTTTAAGACCCCGGGGGTTTGACATTTAGCTTTCCTTCCCGTCTTCCAGCACACCGGCCGCCTTGAGCCGGGTAATGGCTCGCTGCAGCGCAGCCTCAGCCCGGATCCGGTCCACGTTAGCGGTTCGCTCCCGCAGCCGGGTCTCGGCCCGCTTGCGGGCCTCCTTGGCACGCATCACGTCCACCGTTTCGGCGACCTCGGCCGAATCGGCCAGCACCGTGATCCGGTTCGCACTCAGCTCCAGGAAGCCGCCACCCAACGCCACCCGCTTGAAGTCTTCGCCCTGCCTATACCGCAGGATCCCGACCTTCAAGTTGGCGACCATCGGAGCGTGGTTGTGCAGAATACCCATGGAGCCCTCCGCCGCTGGAATCACGACGGCATCCGTCGCGACATCCTTCAACACCACGCGCTCAGGCGTGATAATCTGGAGGCTCATGTTCCCGCCGGACATATTACTTCACCTCGGCGAGGAGCTGCTGACCCTTCTCAACCGCCTGCTCGATGGTGCCGACCATGTAGAAGGCCTGCTCAGGCAACTCGTCGTGCTTGCCATCGAGAATTTCCTTGAAGCCGCGCACTGTGTCCTTCAGCTCCACAAACTGGCCAGCCAGGTTCGTAAACTTTTCAGCCACGAACATCGGCTGAGACAGGAAACGCTGAATCTTGCGGGCACGGGAGACGGTCAGCTTGTCATCCTCGCTCAACTCGTCGATGCCGAGAATGGCGATGATGTCGAGCAGTTCCTTATAGCGCTGAAGCACCTTTTGAACGCCCCGAGCCACTTCATAATGCTCACGTCCGACCACGTTCGGGTCGAGAATCCGGGAGGTCGAGTCGAGCGGGTCGACGGCCGGGAAGATGCCCAGCTCGAAGACCTGGCGGCTCAGAACCGTAGTGGCGTCCAAATGGGCAAAGGTCGTCGCCGGAGCCGGGTCGGTCAGGTCGTCAGCCGGCACGTAAATGGCCTGCACGGACGTGATCGAGCCGCGCTTCGTGGACGTGATCCGCTCCTGGAGGTAGCCCATTTCGGTGGCCAGCGTCGGCTGGTAACCAACGGCGCTGGGCATACGGCCGAGCAGAGCGGACACCTCGGAGCCGGCCTGCGTGAAACGGAAGATGTTGTCGATGAAGAGCAGCACGTCGAGGCCCGCCTCATCGCGGAACTACTCCGCCATGGTAAGGCCGGTCAGGCCGACACGCATACGGGCCCCGGGCGGCTCGTTCATCTGGCCGAACACCATGGCGACCTTGTCGATAACGCCGGCATCCTTCATCTCGTGATAGAGGTCGTTGCCCTCACGGGTCCGCTCGCCCACGCCCGAGAACACAGAGTAGCCGCCGAACTTGTAGGCGATGTTGTGGATTAGTTCCTGAATCGTAACGGTCTTGCCCACGCCTGCGCCGCCGAACAGACCGATCTTGCCGCCCTTGGCATACGGGCAGAGCAGGTCGACGACCTTCATGCCCGTGATCAGGATATCGGTAGCCGGGTTGACGTCGGCAACGCCGGGCGGCACACGGTGGATGGGGAGCCGGGCCGTCACGTTGACCGGGCCGGCCTCATCGATAGCCTCACCCAACACGTTGAAGATCCGACCGAGCACCGCCTCGCCTACAGGCACGGAGATCGGGGCACCGGTATCGGTGACCATCTCACCACGCCGCAGACCGTCAGTGGTGTCCATGGCAATGCAGCGGACGTTGTTGTTGCCCAGGTGCTGCGCCACTTCCAGCGTCAAATTGATGTTGCCCTTCTCACCGCCACCGCGGATGACAAGCGCATGGTTAAGCTGAGGCAGGTGGCCGTCCGCGAACTCAACGTCGACGACGGCGCCCAAAATCGCAAGGATCTTGCCAGTCTGATAGCTCACTGCCCAATCACCCTCCTATGCGGCCTTACCCTTTCAGGGCTTCGGCGCCGCCGACGATTTCCGAGATCTCACGTGTAATACTGGCCTGGCGGGCCCGGTTGTAAGCCAACGACAGCTTGCCGATCATTTCCTTGGCGTTGTCCGTGGCAGCGCCCATGGCGGTCATGCGGGCACCGTGCTCGGACGCCTTGGACTCCAGGATGGCCTGAAAAAAGAGGGTCTCCACGAATCGGGGGATTAGCGAATCCAGAACGCCTTCGGCGGTCGGAACGTAAATGTAGTCCGATTCAGGGCCGTCGTCATTTCCGCCCGCCGGCGGTTCCACCGGCAGAAGCTGCACTTCGACCGGCCGCTGCATCACCGGGTTGATGAACTCTGTGTAGAACAGCCGGACCTCGTCAATCTGCTTCTCGGCATAGAGGGTGACCAGTTGGAGCACCATCTGCCGGGTGAGAGCGAAGCTGGGTTCTTCGCCGATGCCTGTGAACTCCAAGACCGAATTGATGCCACGGCGCTTGAAGTAGTCCCGGCCCTTGCGCCCAATCGAAACCAGCTTCAGCGGCCGGGGGTCGGCCTTCATGCTGTTGTGCGCCTTGCGGATGAGGTTGGCGTTGAATGATCCAGCCAGCCCCCGATCAGCCGTGATCACAACATAAGCGACAGTCGGAGTGCCGGGCCGCCGCTCGAGCAGCGGATGGTTGTCTGCGGCTCCGCCTTCCACCAGCCGGGCCAGCGTCTTAGCCAACTCCTTGGCGTACGGGCGGGCAGAAAGGACCTTCTCCTGCGCCCGGCGGAGCTTGGCCGCAGAGACCATTTTCATCGCCTTGGTGATCTGTTGCGTGTTTTTGACGGCCTTGATCCGGCGTTGGACAGCCTTCTTGTTTTCAGGCAACTAAGCTCACCACCCTTACTGGTTAACGGCAGCGCGCTGTCCGTACCCCTGCTTGAAGGCAGTAATGGCGGCCCGGAGGTCCTTCTCCAGTTCTTTGAACTTACCGCCGGGAAGCTTGCTCAGGAGAACAGCGTGGTCCGCCTTGAGATAGGTGTGGAGATCCTGCTCGAACGTACCCACCTGTGAGAGCTCGAGGTCATCCAGGAACCCGTTGGTTGCGGCGTAAATGGAGGCTACCTGCAGTTCAACCGGCATCGGTGCGTACTGCGGCTGCTTAAGCATTTCCACCGTGCGCTGGCCACGCGTGATGCGGGCCTGAGTGGCCTTGTCGAGGTCGGAGCCGAACTGGGAGAAGGCCGCCAACTCACGATACTGGGCGAGGTCGAGCTTCAGCGTCGCGGCCGCCCGCTTCATGGAGTCGACCTGCGCCGCACCACCCACGCGGGAGACCGAAATGCCGACGTTAATGGCCGGACGGGTGCCGGAGTAGAAGAGGTCGGAGTCCAGGAAGATCTGGCCATCCGTGATGGAGATGACGTTCGTCGGAATGTAGGCGGACACGTCGCCGGCCTGCGTTTCGATAATCGGCAGGGCCGTCAGAGAGCCGCCGCCCAGGTCATCGTTCATCTTCGCGGCCCGCTCCAGCAGGCGGCTGTGCAAATAGAACACGTCGCCGGGATAGGCTTCACGGCCGGGAGGACGCCGCATGAGCAGCGACATCTCACGGTAAGCGACCGCGTGCTTGGAGAGGTCAACGTAGATGATCAGGGCATACTGGCCGTTGTCCCGGAAGTACTCTCCGATGGCGGCTCCAGCGTATGGCGCCAGGAAGTTCAGCGGCGCAGGCTCGGAGGCGGTACCGGCGACGACGATGGAGTAGTCCATAGCGCCTCTCTCCTGCAGATTCCGCACGATGCCGGCAATCGTCGAAGCCTTCTGGCCGATGCCGACGTAGATGCAGATGACGCCCTGGCCCTTCTGACTCAGGATCGTGTCGACTGCAATAGCGGTCTTGCCCGTGCCGCGGTCGCCAATGATCAGCTCGCGCTGGCCACGGCCGATGGGCGTCATGGAGTCGATGGCCTTCAGGCCAGTCTGAAGCGCCTGGTGCACGGACTTACGGGCGATAACGCCCGGGGCCTTCCGCTCAACCGGATAGTACTGGTCGGTGATAATCGGGCCCTTGCCGTCCAGGGGCTGGCCCAGTGCGTTGACTACACGGCCGACCATGGCGGGGCCTACCGGCACCTCCACGACGCGGCCCGTCCGGCGGACTTCCATGCCTTCCTTGATGTCAGTGAAGGGGCCGAGAATCACGCAGCCGATGTTGTCCTCTTCCAGGTTAAAGGCCATGCCCATAACCCCGTTGGGGAACTCGAGCAGCTCAGAGGCCATGGCGCTCTGAAGGCCGTAAATACGGGCAATGCCGTCACCGACCTGGATGACCCGGCCGACGTTGGTGGTTTCGATGTCGCTGCTAAACCTCTCGATTTCCTGCTTCAGGATCGAAGAGATCTCTTCAGGCCGAATGCTCATCTACGTGTCACCCTCCTTGCATCCCCCGTGGGGCCCGCTACCCGAGCTGCCTCACCGGGGCTGATTTTCCTACTCAGACTTCGCTGACACCAGACGGTCGCGAATGCGGCGCAACCGGGTCTTGACTGACCCGTCCATCAACTCGTCCCCGACCCGTACCACAAGGCCGCCAATCAACTCGGGGGCAACCTGTGTCTGGAACTGAACGCGCTTGCCGAACCGGGCCACGAGTTTGTTCTCCAGACCCTTCAGGACAGTGTTGTCCAGCGGCACAGCTGAACGGACCTCGACTTCAACGATGCCGCGGGCTTCGTTGGCCAGATCCAGGAATGCGCGGTATATTTCGGGGAAGTGGGCTTCACGGCGCTTGCGGACCACCAGGAGAATGAAGCTCATGGTGATGTCAGACACCTTGCCCTGGAACAATTTGCTCACGAGATCTCGCTTGGCGGCGGGCGCGATGAGCACGTCGTTCATGACCGCCCGGAGTGGAGGGTTTGCTTCAATCATGCTCACCACAAGGTGCAACTCCCGGTCCACCTGGTCGATTACGCCGCGTTCGGTGGCGATATCGAAAAGGGCACGGGAGTACCGGCGGGCCACTGCACGATTTAACATCAGTGCTTCCCTACCTCTGCAACGAAGCTCTCAGCTAGACGCTTTTGCTCCGCAGTATCGAGGTTCTTGTCGATCACTTTGCCGGCGATGGCGACCGCCATGGCGGCAACCTCTTCGCGCAATTCAGCAAGAGCCTTGGCCTTCTCCCGCTCGATGGTCTTGGTCGCGTTCTCCAGCAGCTCAGCGGCCCGGGCACGCGCCTCAGCCTCGATCTGCTCACGGGCGGTGCTGGCCGTCCGGGTTGAACGCGCCATGATCTCCTGGGCCTCTTTGTGGGCCTCGCCGATCTTAAACTCGAACTCAGTGCGGAGGCGCTCGGCCTCAGTCCGGTCGAGAGCGGCCTTCTTCAGGGTCGTTTCAATATGCTCCTCGCGCGAAGCGATCGCGCCGAGCAGTGGCTTGTAAAGAAAATAATAGAGCGCACCCAAGAGGATCAGGAAGTTAATCGTTGTCCAGATGATCGTCGGCATATCTGGAAAGAGCTTGATCTCCTCCGAGGCCAAGCTCATGAGGAAGTTAACGTCCAAGAATTGTTCCCCCCCTCTCTAGATCAGGGGCGACCGTAGGTGACTAACCCGCGATCGCCCCCTCCGAGTTACTTCACGACAGCCGGGAAAACGACGAGCAGCAGAATACCGATCAGTAGGCCGTAGATGGCGATGGCTTCCATAAGGGCCAGCGAAACGATGAGAGCGCCACGAATATCGTTGGCGGCCTCTGGCTGACGCCAAATGGCGTCCATGGCGGCGGCGGTAGCCTTACCCTGAGCACCGGTAGCGCCGATGGCTGCCAGGCCAATCGCGAGGGCAGCGGCGATAGCGATTACACCGAAAGCGTTCATTGTACAGGTTCCCCTCCCTTCTCGAACAACGGAATGACAGAGACAAAAGTGTGGGCGGTCAGGCCCCTTTTAGTCAATCCTCCCATAAGGGCACGGAAGGCGTTGGCCTTCCCTAGAGGGGGAGGAAAGCTAAAACCATTAGCAGTAGGGTGCCAATCTGCCGTGCAGGCCACGTGCAGGCCAGCCAGGGACTAGTGAGCGTGGACGACCTTGGTCTCGTGGGCGTGGCCGCCATGACTGTGGGCGTGCTCACGGGCTGCCTCCAGCACACCGCCGATGTAGATCGCCGACAGGGTCGTGAACACGATCGCCTGGATGGCGCCGAACATGAGGCTGAGGCCCATGATCGGAATCGGGGCAAAGTAGGGTGCCATGAACACGATCACGGCCAGCAGGGTCTCCTCACCGAAGATGTTGCCGAAGAGACGAAGCGAGAGCGAGAAAGGCCGCACGAACTCTTCAAGGAGGGAGAGCGGTCCCAGGTGCAGGAGGTGCTTGATCCAGCCCCAGATACCGAGTTCCTTGATGGCGACGATTTGCACGGCCACGGCTACGATCACAGCCAGACCCAGCGTAGTACCCCAGCGGCCGGTCGGCGCGAACAGCGAGTGAGGAGCCCCAATCGTCGGCACGATGCCCAGGTAATTCGAGAGCAAGATAAACAAGAACAAGGTGCCGAGCAACGGCATAAACTTGCGGGCATCCTTACGGCTTCCGATGAAGGAGGCGCACCAGCCCTCCAGAAAGTCGAACAGGAGTTCAAACGTACCCCGCAACTTTGTGTACTTTCCGTTGATCACGGCCCTGTTCACGATCAGCGCCATAATAATAAGGCCCGCGATAATAACCCACTCGGCGACAACGAGGTTGTCAATCGGCAGTCCGGGGATGTTGAACCAGACATACGGTTGGTGGAGTTCGAAGGTTTTCGTGGCGCCACCCTCGGAGGCCAGACTGAACAGGAAGTTGGTCAATCAAATTTCCCCCCTTTCCGCGTGTACACGATGAAGAGCGATATCTTAACCGCCACGGTAACACTAAAAGCGGCGGCAATGATAGCCCACTTATCCTTGACGAGATAGCCGAAGGCGAAGAGCGCACCAACATCGAGTATATAGCGGAGGAAAAAAACGAGGCCGACGCCCCGAAGGGGCTCTACGCCCGCACGGCGGTTTGCCGCCATTTTACGGAACAGGATCCAGTTCTCGAGGAGGCCCAGGGCCGAACCGTATGCGATTCCGATCACTGCCAGCAGCACACGGGGTGCCCCCCAATCGGGGTTCACGGCTTTGGCTTGGACTTGCTCTCCGCCTTGCGGCGCCGCTCCACGAGGTTCAGGCGCTTGAACAGGCTGTTAAAGCCAATTGCCAGTCCGAGGCCAATGCCAGCGAGCAAGAACCAGGGATTGCTGTGAAAGCGGCCATCCATCCGGTATCCGATATAACCGAAGACGCCCACCGCAGCAAGCAATGTATAGCCAAAATCCATCGCTAGAAGGAAGTACGGCGACTTTTCCCGTGTTTTCGTGAACACTGGAGTTCAGCCTCCTCCGTGCGATTCCGCTCAACTCCCAAAGCGTATTATACGAAAGCGGACCCTAAAAGACAAGGACAAATGGTCTCCAGGCAGGCAATGCGGGCATTCCAAGTTGTTAGGATCTCAATAACGCGAAAGCATCAATTCCTTAGTCACTATTCCTCAAGGGCACGATACGGTCTCAGGAATTGTTTTTTGTATCCATTGCTGAAAATTCAATCGGTTTTTTCTCTGAGAAACCCCACTTCCAGCCCAGGTAATCCGCAATGCGCTCACTCGCGCGGCCGTCGCCAAACGGGTTGCGCGCCTGCGCCATTCGCCGGTAAAGTTCGGTGTCGGACAACAGGCGATCGCCGGCGTCGAACACCCCCTCATAACTGGTGCCGGACTTGATCACCACACCGGCCGCCACTGCCTCGGGACGCTCCGTCGTCTCACGCATGAGGACCTGGGGAATCCCCATACACGGCGTCTCCTCCTGCAGGCCCCCGGAATCAGCCATGACGAGGTACGACCGTGCCATCAGGTGCAGCATGTCCGGGTGAGAGATGGGGTCGATCAGCTTGATCCGCGGATGATCGCCCAGAATCGGGAAGGCCATCTCCCGCACAGCCGGGTTGAGGTGAACCGGATAGATCAGCTGCGTATCGGTGTGCTTCTCGACCAGGTCCCGCAGCGCTGTAAACATATTGCGCATGGGCTGGCCCCAGTTCTCGCGCCGGTGGGCGGTCACTGCGATGATGCGCTGGGCCGAGAAATCGAGGCCCTGCAGGTAGGGCTCTTCGAAGACATGCGGCTTGGCGATGGCGTCCAGGGTCGCATCCACGCCGGTCTGCCCAGTCACGAAGATAGTGTCGGGGTTGACCTGCTCCCGCAGGAGGTTCTGCCGGGAGACCGCCGTGGGTGCAAAATGGATATCGGACATGATGCCGGCCATCCGCCGGTTCACCTCTTCGGGCCACGGGCTATTCTTGTCGAACGTGCGTAACCCCGCCTCGACATGGGCGAGCAGGACCTGATTGTAAAAGGCGGCAAGGGATCCGGCCGCGGTCGTATGGGTGTCTCCGTGGACCACGACCAGATCCGGCCGCTCACGCGCGACCACTTCATCCAGTTTGGACAGGGCATTTACCATGATTTGGGCCAGAGTCTGCCGGGCCTGCATGATCCCCAGGTCGTAATCAGGCCGAAAGTCGAAGGCGCGGAACACCATATCCAGTTGCTCTCGCTGCTGGCCTGTACTCACAACAATGACCTCGAACCAGTCGGGCCGGTTCTTGAGCGCCTTCACCACCGGGGCCATCTTGGTCCCTTCGGGGCGCGTCCCAAACACGGTCATGATCCTCCGACGCTGCATTCGCGTGGCCTCCTACCGTCACGGCTTTCTCTGGCGGTGGCCAGACAAGAACCCAAAAAGAGGGTGGGAGGTAGGTCTACCTCTCACCCTCCTTGTTCACCAAGCTATCGCCCGGCTACCTTCTGACTCTTGGGTTCAGAGACATCCAAAAGACCCATCCGACGCGCCCCGAGGACGATACCGAGCGTGACCATCCCAACGATGATCAGTGCCTGAGCGACCGAGACCTCCGTCACTGCAACCGCCGAGAGTCCCAACCATGCCGAGATGGCCCACATGACCAGCACGGTGTTGCGATGGGACAGACCCAGACGCAGCAGCCGGTGGTGCAGGTGGTCCTTATCGGCCTCGCCGATGGAACGCCCAGTGGCTACCCGCCGAATGATGGCGAAGGCGGTGTCGAAAATCGGGAGGGCCAGCGCCATCACGGGAACGACCACGCCGACCGTGACCGCACTCTTCAGCACGCCGTGAACCGAGACCGCAGCCAGGGTGTAACCCAGGAACATGGCCCCGGCGTCGCCCATGAAGATCTTGGCCGGGTTAAAGTTGTACCGCAGGAAGCCGATCGCAGCACCGGCCAAAGCGGCCGTCAGAACGATGGCGCTGGAGAAGTGATTCTGCAGCGATACCAGCAGCAACGTCAGCGCCGCGATGCTCGAGATGCCGGCTGCCAGCCCATCCAGCCCATCAATAAAGTTCACGACATTCACCAATGAGATGATCCAGAAGATCGTCAGCACGCCGCTCCAGGCGCCGAAGTGGATCCAGCGGTTACCCAGCGGGCTGTATATGTACTCGATCTTTACATCGAAAAGATACACCAGATAAGCTGCTGCAGCGATCTGACCCAAGAGCTTTACCTTGGGGGTCAGGCGGAACCGATCATCGATGATGCCCAGCAGGACGATCAGCGCCCCGCCGGTCAGTATGCCGACCACCTTGGAGTCCCTGAAGCCACCGCCGGCCAGCACTGCGGTCAGGAAGGCAATGAAGATGGCCAGTCCGCCCAGGTAGGGCTTCGGCTCCGTGTGCATGCTGCGAGCGACCGGACGGTCCACAAACCCCGTGCGCAGAGCCAGCTTCCGCACGATCGGCGTCAGGATTAGTGATAGTGCAAGCGCTAGACCAAACACAAGGCTCGTGTTAACCATTACGTATTCACTCCTAGCTAAGCGGGACGCCCTCCCTGAGGAGACGGCCCGACTAAACGTCATCTCGTACTATATGACCCGCTAACGTTCGCGAGTCTCTAAACGTACACTGCGCGACAAAACCTCACCTATTCTACTCCCGTTGTCCGAAAATGTCAAAGGTCGAGGTATCCTTTGTCAATCAACTTCTGGACGTGCTCCGCAACGACCGTCTCCACGTCGATATCATATTGCTGCTCCAGTACGAACATCATAGTGATGGCGGTCTGTGCGACGTCCAGGAGTTCTCTGGCACAATCGTTGGCCAGCTCCTTGTGGTCACGGTTGCCAATCTGGATGCCGCCGTAGCCGCGGAAGCGGGCAATGGCGGCGGCCAGTTCGCCGGTCTCTTCCATCAACTTGATGGCCGTCGATTCAATCGACGGCCGGATGTTGTTCAGATGGGGCAAGGCGATGGTCTTCGTTTTCACGGTCGAACCCCCTTGGGGTCAAAGCGCTCTAGCTCTACGCCGGCGTCGCGGACCATCTTCTGACCCAGCTCTTCGGTGTAAGCATCCTGGAAGACGATACGCTTGATCCCTGCGGCAATCAGCATCTTGCTGCAATGAACACAGGGGGCGCTTGTGACGTAGCAGGTAGAGCCTCGCAGGTCGATGCCATGGAGGGCGCCCTGGATGATGGCGTTCTGTTCGGCATGGATCGCCCGCACGCAGTGGTTGTCCAACATGAGACAGCCCACATCGGTGCAATGGGGCTGTCCAGGCGTGGAGCCATTGTAGCCCGTAGTCAGAATCCGCTTGTCACGTACGAGGACGGCACCCACCGACCGGCGATTACACGTGGACCGCTTGGCCACTACCTGCGCAAGCTCCATAAAGTATTCGTCCCAACTCGGGCGTCTCATGAGGGTATGCCGCACCTCCAAACTTTGGAGACTCTACTTTGTTCCGAAGAGTCGATCTCCTGCATCGCCGAGGCCCGGCACGATATAGGCATGATCGTTCAGATGGCTGTCAACCGATGCCGTGAAGATGTCGACGTCCGGGTGAGCCTCCTGGACGACGGCGATGCCTTCCGGCGCCGAGATCAAGGATAGGAGCTTGATCCGCTTGCCGCCGTGCCGCTTCACAAGATCAATCGCAGCCACGGACGACCCGCCGGTTGCGAGCATGGGGTCGACAATGATCAGTTCCCGTTCGGGCAGGTCGGCGGGTAACTTGCAGTAATACTCAACAGGCTGGAGGGTATGGGGGTCGCGGTACACGCCGATGTGACCGACACGAGCGGTGGGATAGAGGTTCAGGATACCCTGGACCATGCCCAGCCCGGCCCGCAGGATGGGGACGATGCCGATTTTCTCTCCGGCAAGGCGGTAGCAGGTGGCGGTGGCGACCGGGGTCTTCACTTCGCACGCTTCTGTGCGCAGGTCGCGGGTCACCTCATAGGCCATCAGCATGGCCACCTCTTCGACGAGGTCACGGAAGTCCTTGGAACCGGTCGTCTCGTCCCGAATAATGGACAACTTGTGCTGAATCAAGGGGTGATCGATGACTGTGATCTTCGACATGGCTGTTCGCTCCTTCCAGCAGGGATGGCTTCCTCGCGAAAGGGGCCGCCTCGCTCATGAGAGACGATAGACGGCCCTCTCACCTCCGATTAGCTTGGGGCGGGTCCGGGCGGCAGTCAGCCTGGCATGACCGATCATGTCGATGCTGAGGCGAACGGGGACGGCCACCCGCCGCAGGTGCATACCGATTAGCGTGCTGCCGATATCCAGCCCCGCATGGGCGCTGACCGCTTCAACCACGATCGCCCCGGGCATATGGCGCATGGCGCGGGCCGCAAACGCACCCCCGGCCTTGGGCACCGGGATCACACCTACCTGCTCCCAGCCATAGCGCTCGGCTGCATCACTGTGGACCACCAGGGCCCGGTTGAGGTGCTCGCAGCACTGGCACGCCAGGTAGAGCCCGTTGGCCTGGGTAATCTCCAACAGCGGCTCGAGGACCGCCTCGGCCACCGCCTCGCTGCCGGCCGTGCCGATGCGCTGCCCGCCCACCTCGCTGGTGCTGCATCCGACGACCAGCACCTGGCCCTTGGCAAGTCCCGCCACCGCCAACAGCCCTTGCGCAGCGGCCGCGACCTGGTGGCGCACCTCACCCAAAAATGTGGCGTCGGACACTGGAATCCTACCTCCCGTGCTCCAGAGCGCCGATTTTTTCAACCCGCCGGGCGTGGCGTCCGCCCTCGAAACCGCTCGAGAAGAAGGCTTTCACGATCTCCTGGGCCACACCCG
>DAHVXO010000362.1 GCA_027356675.1 Symbiobacteriaceae bacterium
TGTGTCGGGGTAGGGCAGTCCCACGGACCCGGGCACCCGCCGGCCCTTGAGCGGGTTGGCGTGCGTGACGGGTGAGGTCTCCGTCAGGCCGTACCACTCCATAATAGACGCCCCGGTAATGGACTCAAATCGCTTCAGCAACTCCACAGGCATGGGGGCAGCCCCGCTGACGCAGAAGCCAACCTTTAACTGGTACTTGGAGACATCCGGGTGCTGTAGCAGCGCAATGTAGATGGTCGGCACTCCGGGGAAGGACGTCGGCTTGTACTTGTTCAGCAGCTTCAGCACTTCGGCGGCGTCGAAGCGCGGGACCAGCACGCAGGTACTCCCTGACGACAGGGACTGCCCCAGGGCGGCGGTGAACCCATAGGAATGGAACAGGGGCAGCACGACCAGGGTGATGTTCTCCTCGCCCTCGGGCTGCTGCAGCCACTCCTTGATCTGCATCGTGTTGGCCACGAAATTGCGGTGCGTAATCATAACGCCCTTACTGATCCCGGTGGTGCCCCCGGTGTAGAGCAGCACCGACGGGTCCTCCTTGGCGTTGACGGGCGCCGGCTGGAAGCCCGTGAGGCTCTCCTTGAGCAACTCCTTGAAGGGAACGGCTTCTGATGCGGGAACCTTGGGGGGTTTGGCCTTCAGCGGATAGAGCAGGTTCAGAGGAAAGGGCAGGTAGTCTGCGATGGAAGTCTGGACATACTTCTCGATGCCGCCGGCCTCCCGGACCTTGGGCCAGAACAGGTCCAGGGTTACCATCACCTTGCAGCCTGAGTCCTTGATCTGGTACTCAATCTCCCGGGTGACATACATCGGGTTGAACTGGACGGGAATCGCCCCCGCCCGCTGGGCGCCAAAGGTCGCGATCACATTCTGCGGGCAGTTCGGCAGGATGATCCCCACCCGGTCGCCGCGCCGTACGCCTAGCCGGCGAATCAGCGCTGTGGCAAAGCGGTCGATCCCGTCGCCCAGTTCGCGGTAGCTGATCTTCTTGTTCATGAAGATGAGCGCCGTCCGATCCGGATGCTGCTGGACCTGCTGGAACAGGAAGTGATAGGCCGGCACCTCCGGGTAATCCAGGTGATACCGTACCCCCTCCGGGTAGACCTTTAACCAGGGTCGCTCCATGGGCTGCATCCCTCCTCCCCGATCCCCATACCCCGACCGCCATTGTGAGTAGGCCCCCAGCCCCGGCTCTGCAAATGGGTTAGCCTCCCCACTCTATGAGTCCGCATTCCGAGGCAGACTACCGAGCGGTCGATTGTAACCTCCATATTATCATAAGTGGGATATGTTCACTACATAATTAGTATGGATTGAGTGAAGTTGGTACTAAATCTGAAGAGGAAGTCCTGTAACCTTTTTTGCATAGGCCTCCCCGAACCCGGCGACAATACGCGCCGGGAGGTGCCTTGCCCATGAACCCAAAACAGGACGCGCTAAAGGCGATCCGTGAACAGATCGGCGACCGGTCCGTCTCCTTCAACACGACCTTCACGGAGCTCGCTGAAGAGTATGATACGGATATTCTCGATCTGGTCGATACCCTGGAGTCGGAGTTTAGCGTGGAGCTCTCCGACGAACTGCTGGTCGACGTGGAGACGGTCGGCGAACTATGCTCGCTAGTCGCCCAGTCCTGCCGGGAGACCGGGGGCGGCGACGAGGGATAAGCAAAGCAGCGCCCCCAGGGCGCTGCTTATGTATGAGGGGTCCTTAAACTACCGACCTTCGGCGACCTCGATGCAGGCCTGCTCGAGCACGTCCAACGCCTCGTTCAGCTGATCCATGGGGATCATGAGCGGCACGAGCATCCGCAGCACGTTGCCAAAGACGCCGCACTTGACGATGATGACGCCCCGGTTGATGCACTTCGCCATGATCTTGCCGACTTCCGGCGCCGCTGACTCACGGGTGGCCAGGTCGCGGACCATTTCCATGCCGATCATGGCGCCGAGGCCGCGCACTTCGCCCACCTGCACCTTGGCGCCGGGCGTGCCGGCCAGCCGGTTTTCCAGATCGCCGAAGCGCTTGCGGAAGACCAGGCCGACATCGTTGGCCCGGGTGACCAGGTTCTCTTCCGCGATCACGTCCAGGACGGCGTTGGCGGCAGCGCAAGCGATGGGGTTGCCCACATAGGTCCCACCGATGGTGGAATCGGCGGGGGCGTCCAGGATCTCCTGGCGGCCGATGACACCGGAGAGGGGCAGTCCGGCGGCCAGGGACTTGCCGACCGTGATCAGGTCAGGCACCAGGCCAAGCTGCTCACTGGCGAAGAAGGTGCCGGTCCGGCCGAAACCGCTCTGGATCTCGTCGGCGATGATGAGGATCTGGTGCTTGTGGGCGATCTCCTGGACCCGCCCCAGGTAGTCGGGGTGTAGCGGCACGAAGCCGCCCTCGCCCTGGACCGGCTCGAGGATGATGGCCGCACAGTCACTGGGGGCGATCTGGGTGATCAACGCGCGCTCGAGGGCATCGCCGCAGAAGCGGACGTAGTCCGCCTCGCTCATGCCTGCGGGGCGGCGGTAGGTATACGGGGCGGGCACCCGGTAGATCTCGGGGGCGAAGGGTCCGAAGCCTTCCTTATATGGCTTGACCTTGGAGGTCAGGCCCATGGTCAGGTTGGTACGGCCGTGGAAGGCGCCTTCCAGGGCGATGATCGCCCGCCGGCCGGTAAACTTGCGCGCAAACTTGACGGCGTTTTCAACGGCTTCAGCACCGGCGTTAAAGAAGGCTGCCTTCTTGGCGAAGTCGCCGGGGGCGAGACGAGTAAGCCGCTCCGCCAGGCGGATCAGACTCTCGTACATGATGACCGAAAAGTCCGTATGGGTGAAGTGCGCTGCGGATTCCTGGATTGCGCTGACCACGCGCGGGTGAGAATGACCGACGTTCATACAACCGAGGCCGCCGGCCAGATCGATGAACACGTTGCCGTCCACGTCGGTGACGAGTGCGCCGTGACCGTCCTTGATGGCCACGGGGACGTGAATCGAGAAGGCGTCGGCAATCAACTGGTCCTTCCGATTCATGAGATCACGGGAGATTGGGCCCGGAATGCCGGTGGCCAGCCGGATGTGCTTTGTGGCGGTAGTCATCCTGTGCTCCTCCTCTGCTGACGTGGGCTGCTCCCCATGTCCATGCAATATTGTATATTTGCCATCTCTCACCGGCGTTCCTGCCGTTTTATGCAACTTTGCATAGCTTTTCCGACCGGGTCCGGACGGGTGGCGATCCACGGGTACAGTCTCCCCCTCAGTCGGCCCTTAATGCCTGCCGGTCCGAGTGCGTCACTGCCATAACCAAAGGGAGGAGCGACCAGCGCTCCTCCCACTCTGTCATTCCACCATCCCGGTCGCCAGCAGCCAGCGGTGAAACCACCACTCGAAGGCGGAACCCAGAGCAATCGCCAACGTGATGCCGAGCGGATTCGGAAAGGCAGCCATCGCACCGAGCACCACCGGGGTGACCAGGGTGAGCGTCAGGGCATCGATGACGGTGGTGACCATCGTACCGAACCGGGGCAGGATCACCAGATCGCCAAACCAGAGCAGTAACGTGTGCACCGCTGCCAGTATCCAACTGCGGGGCAGCCCCAGCAATCCGAAAATGGGCATGGTCACGCCGAAGATCACCAGATAGGCCACCAGCTTCAGGCCGAGGGCCGTCGCCTGCCGCACGGGGTATCCTCCTTCGCGTTGAGCTTTGCGAAAGCATACGCCCGTCCCGCTGGTCCATGCGCACTTGGTCAGACTCGGTTCACCGCCGTTCGATCAGCAGGCGCTGGAAACCGGCGTTGCCCAACTCATCGACAGCCAGCACGAAGATCTCGTTCGGTCCCATCGTCAGTGGCACCTTGCGCTGAAACCGGCCCCCGACTGGCCATGCGGGCGCCCCGTTCACCTGCACCAGGATGGCGCCCGGGGCCGTCACGGCCAGCGTCACCTCCGGTGCGTTGGTCAGCCCGCTCTGCACCCCGCCGGCGTTTACGGACACTTTGGGCGGCGTGAATCCGAAGACCCGCTGCAAGAGCGTCCGGCCCGTGCCATCCGCCAACAACGTGAAGCTCCGCTCAGCCAGTAAGAAGACCGCACCCCGGGTGGCCAGGTTTGCCGGCGGCAACGCCTTCAACAGCGGGTCGGTCAGCACGCCAGCTGCCCGCGCCCCGTCGAAGTACGCCTGTGGCCACGGACCCGCGGGCCGCAGTCCGCCGGTGCGCAGAAGCATGGTCAGGGCCTCCGCGTGGGTCACCTGGCTGCCGGGGCGGAAGGTCCCATCGGCGTAACCGCTGACGATGTTCATCCGCCTGGCTACTGCGACGTACCCTCTCGCCCAGTGGCCTTTCAGATCAGGGAAGCTCAGCGGCTCGTCCTGCGCCTTGCGGGCGGCCTCACCTTGTCCCAGGGCAACGACGACGATCTTCGCCAGTTCGGCACGAGTGATGGGATCAGCCAGGCGCAACCGTCCGTCCGGGTCCCCGGCGATCATGGCGAAGCGCCTGAGCAAGTCGACGGATGGCTGCACGTAATACCCGGCGACGAGGTAGGTAGGCTCTGGCGGCGCCGGAACTGCCTGACCCGCCGGTGTAGCTGCAATGGCATGACCGCCGTTGGCCAACAACCCCAGCAGGCAGACGGCGGCGGCGAGACGTTTGAACAACAAGACGTAGGCACCTCCGCTCACACGGTCGACATCCAGCGTTTCAAACCTTCAGCCAGGTGGTTCCGATTCACCCGGGTCACCTCCATGAGGCGCACACCGGGACGGGACCGTACTGTATCCAGGAACGGATCAGCGGCCTGTGAGATGGTCCCCAGCATGTGGCACGGGCTGTCCAGGCATCGGAGTACGGCGTCCTGGAACTCTGCCGACAGGATCTGCAGGGGCCCGATTTCGTCGATGATGACGAGCCCGCCTTCGTGCATGGCACCATCCAATGCCCGCACGGCCAGATGCAGCGCCGCCGGGTCCACCCGGTAGCGTCCCCCCCGCCAGGGAAAATCCCGTTCCACATGCGCGAGTACGGCCCGCTCCACCACCTGCAGCGGCCGCCCCGGACCGCACCATACCGCCTGAAGTTCAAACCCGCACCGCCGCCGGTCGGTGCCGCAAATCTCCGCAACAAGCATACCGCCGGCAGTGCCGGGGTACTCCTCGGCCAACCGGCGGATGAGCAGCGACTTTCCCGCACGGGGCGGTCCAGTCAAGAGCAGCTTCATGCTTCACGCTCCCTGCAGGACCGCACTATCCTTTCGACGCACCCGGAGGGTGCTGTGGTTCCCGGCCGTGACCGATTGCGGGCCACGGTTCAGATCTACTCGGCCGAAATCCCGCGCAGCCCCAACGCATCCGCGGCGCCCTGGAGCGCCTCGATGACCCAGCCGATGTGCTGGTCGAGGTCCACACCCAGCTCCGCCGCTCCCAAGATGACATCTTCCCGATTGACACCGGCCGCAAACCGCTTGTCCTTCATCTTCTTGCGAACCGCTTCCACATCCACATCGAAGATGGACTTGGTCGGGCGCACCAACGCGGTCGCCACCACCAGCCCGGAGAGTTCGTCCACGGAAAAGAGCACCTTCTCGCGCAGGCGAACGCGCGGGTAGCGGTCCGCGAGGAAACTTGCGTGGGAGCAAATGCTGTAGCGGATGTCCGCCGGGACCCCCCGCTCCGCCAGAATGCGCTCCCCCTGCAACGGGTGATCGCCGACCACCGGCCAGCGCTCGTAGTCGAAGTCGTGGAGCAGGCCGATCAGGCCCCAGGTCTCTTCATCCTTTTCGTGAAGGCGGGCATACCTGCGCATGCAGGCTTCCACCGCAAGGGCGTGGTTGATCAGGCGCGGGTTCGTGGTGAACTCAGTCAATAGTGCCCAGGCTTCCTGCCGGTTCAAGGGTCGCCCTCCCCATATAATCACATAACGTCTAGGTTTGCCAAAAGGGAGGCGAATCCTGCCGACGCATGATACACTGATGCCGAGGTGAGTGGGATGAAGATCTATACACGCACCGGCGATGCCGGGCAGACAAGCCTGCGGTGGGGTTACCGGGTGAGCAAGGACGCTCTGCGAGTCGAGGCCTACGGCACGGTTGACGAGACCAACGCCTTTGTGGGGATGGCACTGGCCGCGTTGCCACCCGGGGTGGCTGTTCGGCTGGAGGACATCCTCCGCCGCATTCTGCGAGAGCTATTTGATGTGGGAGCCGACCTCGCAGTCGAGCCCGATCGGGACAAGGGGCAGCAACCCAAGGTGCAGCAGGCGATGGTGGCAGCCCTGGAAACCGATATCGATGCCCTTGAAGCGGGGCTGGACCCGCTGCGGTCGTTCATCCTGCCGGGTGGCAGTCCGGCGGCGGCCGCCCTGCACGTGGCACGCACGGTCTGCCGGCGGGCGGAACGGGATGTGGTCCGGTTGGGTGCTGTCGAGCAGGTCGACCCGGTCCTGCTGAAGTATCTGAACCGCCTGTCGGACTTCCTGTTCGTGGCTGCCCGAGCGGCCAACAAAGCCGTGAGCGTGGAGGATGTCAAGGTCGAGTGGAAGGGGTAGCGCGCCCGGCCCCTTTTACTCGCCCCGCCCTTCCGCAGTTCGCCCCAGGAACCGTAGGTACACGTGCTCCCCGGTGCCCAGGTCCACTTCCAGGCCAGTCTTGTACGGCCGAATGTCGGCGATATAGTCAATCAGAATCACCAGTTCCCCGCCATCGCCCTCAAACCCCAGGGACCAGCCGTTGTTATAGACGATGGCGATGGAATCCGAACCCACGTCAGTGATGGTGTTCAGCACACCCTTCCCGGCGATAATGGCATCCATCACCCGGCCCTCCGCCACCTTGTCCATCAGGCTGGGGATTTGGAGGAGCATCTCCCGGCGTTTTGCCACCTCGGGCCGGGAGGCACACAGATCATCCAACACGGCCATGAAATGCTCCCGGGGCGTCCGGGCTTCGGGATACATCTCTGCGTTCGGTATCGGCATCGTTCGTTAAGACCCCCACGTTGTTCATCGCCTCCCTCACAAAAGGCGAGGCCTGAGCTTCCCGGCCCTCGTAGCGCCGGGGGGAACTGATCCAAAGGCGTTCGCTCGCCCGAGTCATGGCCACGTACATCAGCCGGCGTTCTTCCTCCAGATCGCCGGCACTGCGGTGCGGCATGAGGCGGTCCACGGCGCCTGCCACGACCACATTGGGGAACTCCAGACCCTTCGCTTTGTGGCAAGTAACCAGGGTGACAGCCTCCCCATCCGCCGGTCCCCGCCGGGTGGTGAGGGCGGAGAACCGCTCCACCTCTGCCACGTAGATCAGAATGGCCACAGGTGGCGCCATGCGCTGGACCTCGGCCAGGAGGCCGAACATCTCCTCGGTGGAGCCGCCTTCCCGGGTGCAGTACTCCTGGATGTAGTCATCATACCCGATCACGGTGCGCACGTACCCAATGGCGTCCGGTGCCGGCATCAGGGCGACCCGGCGCAGGTGATCGGCCAGCTCCTCCAGGGGACGGGCCTGCCATGCCCGCACCAGCCCGGTGCGCGGGATGGCGTTCAGCAAGTCCAACCGGGTATGGGCGGTCAGCTTGCGCGCCTCGGCCAGCACTGCCTTGGAAACATACCGATTCGGGCGATTGATCACCTGCTCCAGCCCGGTGAGATCGCCTGCCGCCGCACGCAGGTAGCAGAGCAAGTCCTGCACCGGCCAGCGCTTGTAGAGGTTTGGCATACCACCCAGTGCCCGGTAAGCGATGCCCTCACGCGCCAGACCCTGAGCGATGGCGTGCGCCTGCTGATTCGTCCGGTAGATGACGCCCCAATCGCTCAGGGCACCCCCCACGGACCTTATCAGTTGGACGATCGCCTCCGCCTCCTGGAGACTGTCGGCTGGGGCCAGGGTCGCCACCGCGGCTTTACCGGCTTTGGCGGCGCGAATCGCCTTGTCGAACCGATTGGTGTTGTGCGCCGCCAACTGGTTGGCCGCCGCCACCACGGATGGCGGGCAGCGGTGGTTGCAGTCCAGGGTGACCCGGGCCGCTTCCGGGTAGAGGGCGGGGAAGTCCAGAAGAAACCGCGGGGAGGCCCCCCGCCAGCCGTAGACGGCCTGGTCATCGTCACCCACCACGCAGAGGTTCTGCCGCGGGTCCGAGAGCAGCCGGATCAGCTCCCACTGCACCGGGTTCGTGTCCTGGCACTCGTCCACCATCACGTACCGGTAGCGGGTCCGGTAGGCCGCCAGTAACTCCGGGCGGCCTTGCAGCAAGGCCAGCGCCTCATGCAGCAGGTCATCGAAGTCCAGGGCGCCGCGCTGCGCTTTCGCTTGCTGATAGCCATCGCACAGCCGGCGGAAGTCATCTGGGGTCATGCCGCGTGCCTTGAAGGCCTGCGGCGGGGATGCGGCCGCCCGCAGGCGCGCGATCTCGCCCAGGGCGTCCAGTACAGTGTCATCGTCGGTGTTGAGGCCAATCTGGCGCATCGCCTGCCGGATGAGGCCGATCTGTTCGCCCTCTTCGACAATGGTCAGGGTCCGCTCCGGCTGCGCCTGCCGGAGAATCCGGTAGGCCAGGGCGTGAAAGGTCCCGAAAGTGGCCCGGGACGCGCTAACAGGGCCTGCCACGGCTGTCGTGCGGGCCTTCATCGCATCGGCGGCAGCCCGGGTAAAGGTGACGACCAGGAGGGTGGCCGGGTCCACTCCCGCCACCCGGGTCAGGTACGCCACGCGATAGGTAATGACGGTCGTCTTGCCTGAACCAGGGCCGGCCACGACCAGCAGCGGTCCATCCACATGGGCGATGGCCGTACGCTGCTCGGGAGTCAGAGGAGCGGTCACTGCGGCCCAGAAGGCTGGGGCGTCCAGAGCGGTCCCTCCTTCAAGTCGGGGGAGGCAGATGAACAGGGAGGTCTCGCCCACCCGGCTAGGATGGACGAGACCTTTGCTTGGTTCGCCGGCCGAGCGCCGAATTCCTGGGCGCCCGCGCAAGGAGAGACCCGACGCAACCGGGAATCTATATATATCGCCGATAGCCCATCGGCGAATCATTTTAGAGGTGAAAGACTTGGCAGTCATCTCCTTCGACCTCGACGGGGTGCTCGAGCGCAACCCGCTCCACTCCAACCGCCCCGACGGCGTCTTCGGACACATTACACGGCAACTGGCGCCCCATGTCCCGCAACCACACCCGGACCCAGCGATCGCCGCCATGCGCCTGATCCTGGAGGAGCACCACACCCGCCTGCACCAGGGGCGCATGGTCGCAGCCCACGACTGGGACGACATCGTCCGGACCATCGCCGCCAGCCTCGGCTACCCCGGCACCTTCGACGTGGCTGCCCTGATTACCGAGTACTGCGAGCGACCCGGGCTGATCTCCCTCTACCCCGGGGCGCGGGAGTGCCTGGAGGCGACCGCCGCCCAGGGACACACCCTCGTCAGCATCACGAACGGGCTGCGCGCCTACCAGGAGCCTGTGATGCGCAAGCTGGGCATCTTCGACCTGTTCCGGACGGTCATCACGCCGGATGCCGTCGGCACGGCCAAGCCGTTCGCCCCGATCTTCCGGGCGGCTGAAGCCCACGGCTCCCCCTGCATCCACGTGGGCGACACCCTGCCCCACGACATCGCAGGGGCCAGGCGCGCCGGCTGGCTGGCCATCTACATCGTGCAGATGACCGCACCGGGCGCTACGCCGCTCCCGCCCGACGTGGCCACCCTTGCCCCCACAGCCCGTCCGGCCGCAGCGGGCGACTGGCTCCAGTCCCGCCTGGAGCGAGACCGCCGCTGGCACGGGTTCCCGCCGGTCGAGCTGGCGGAGTGCATGCCGGACGCCATTGTGGACCGGTTGGACGAGGTGCCGGACGCGATCCAGGCCCTGCTACGCTAAGACCCGTCCATCCTCCATCGTGACGATCCGGTCGCACACCCGCCCCACCATGGAGTCGTGGGTCACCACCACGAAGGTCTGCCCCCGCTCTGCGCAGAGCCGCCGCAGTAACGCCAGCAAGTCCTGGGCGGTGGCGGAGTCCAGCGCCCCGGTGGGCTCGTCGGCCAGCACCAGCGCCGGACCGTTGACCAACGCCCGTGCGATCGCCACCCGCTGCTGCTGCCCTCCCGACAACTGCGACGGCAGATGATGCAGTCGATCCTCCAACCCGACGGCCGCCAAGGCCGCCCGGGCTTGTTCGCGCGCCGCCGCCAGACCGGGTCGGAGGCGCAGGTACCGCAGGGGCAACGCCACGTTCTCGACTGCACTCAGCGACGGTACCAGGTTATGCGCCTGGAAGACGAACCCGAGCTTACCGAGCCGCAGCGGCGGCAGTGCCTGGTCCGGCAGGCCCGTCACGTCCACTCCGTCGATGCGGACCCGTCCGGTGGTCGGCCGGTCGAGACACCCCAGGATGTGCAACAGGGTCGATTTTCCGCTCCCCGACCTTCCCATGATACCCACGAACTCCCCCCGCCGGACCGCCAGGCTCGCCCGATCCAGCGCCCGCACCCCCAGGGGATATAGCTTGGTCAACGCCTCCGCTTCCACCAGCATCCGCCCCGCCTCCTACAGCTCCCGCAACGCCTTGACCGGCTCCAGCCCCGCTGCCCGCACAGCGGGCATGACCCCGGCCGCGGCGCCCAGCACCCCGGCGAAGGCCATCGCCCCCACGACCAACCGTGGGGTCAAGATGAAGATCGCCGTCCCCTGGTCCCGCGTGTACCAGTTGAAGCCCAAGATGACCAGCGCGCCCAGACCCACGCCCACCCCGCCGCCCACGAGGCCCATCAGCGTCGACTCGGCCAGAAACTCCATCAGAATATCCCGGCGTGTGGCCCCGATGGCCTTCTTGATCCCGATCTCACGGGTTCGTTCTCCCACGGCGATAAACATCGTATTGATGACCGACAGGGCGCCCACCACCACCGCAATCGCCCCCGAACCCAATATTGCCGTGTTGAGCAAGGCGCTGGCTTGCCCCGCCGCCTTAGATAGCTGCTGGGGCGAGTAGAGCAGGAAGCCCTTGCGCAGCCGTTCGGCGATGGCGGACGTCACCTTGTCGCCCCGCGATGGCTCTACCAGGGCGTAAGCGTTGGTGACAAAGCCTTGCAGGCCGATTGTGCGCAAGAGGCTGCTGCCGTCGACCAGCACTGCCCGGGCATCCTCCTCGGGCACCAGGACCCAGCCATCGGGCACCGAGAGGGTCTCCCCCAGGATCCCCACTACCCGGTACTGCCCGCCGCGGGCCGTCAGGTTGTCGCCGACCTTCAGCTTCATCTTCCGTGCGATTGCACTCCCCAGGACGGCCACGCCGCGTTCGCCCCGCTTCCACCAGGCGCCCCGCCAGAGGCGCAGCCGGGCCTTCGGCCCTGCCAGCGCCTGCGCCTGCAGGAAGTTGGACAAGTCGACACCCACGAGAAAGCTGGGGGCCAGTTCGAACCCCGTGGTCTCGTCCAGCGGGAGCATGATGTGTGTCTCCACCGCCTGCACGCCCGCCACTTGCCGAACGGCGGCGATGTCCTCAGGTGTCAGTACGTTGAGTCGGAGGGTGCCCCCGCTGGAGCGCACCGCGATCCGGTGGGTGAAGTACGCCTCGCCCCCCCGTATGATCATGTTGAACTACTCGGCCATGCCGCCCATCATGGTGAACGCCAGGATGCCCACGGCGATGCCCAGCACCGTGAGGCCCGATCGCAAGCGCCGGCGGTATAAGTTGCGCAGAATCTCCACGCGGTCGCTCCCCCCTCCAATGGCAATCACACCATAGTCTATCCGGCGTGCCAGAAATCACTCGCCGGCAGGAGGCGACGCTCACCCAGACGAACTGTTTGGAGAATCAGACATCATGCAATCCGCTGCCTGATTACCCGAACCAGAACCTGTGTACGAGGAGGGAGAGCATGCCTCCGCTGCAGACGCGACGACGCCGGCCCCACCTGGCTTCCGCACCCGTGCCGCCCGAGCAGCGTACGGCGGTCGACCAGGCCCTGGTCGACCTCACACCCATGCGCCGTGACAAGGCCTTGCCCTTACTCCAGGCGATTCAGTCACGCCTGGGCCATCTGCCGGCACCGGCCCTCACCTACGCCAGCCAGCTGAGCCGTATTCCGCTGGCCGACCTGAACGCCCTGATCAGCTTCTACGACCTGTTGCTGTCCGAGCCCCCGCCCTCCCGGGTGGTTCATGTGTGTGATGATATGGTCTGCCGGTGCGCGGGCAAGTCCGAGTCCGGTGATCTCGCCGAACACCTCATGGCCGATGGCTACACTGTCCACCACTCCGCCTGCCTGGGGCAGTGCGACCGGGCGCCGGCCAGTGTGGCGACCAGCCCGGATCCGGCCGCTCCCCTCCCAACTCCCGCCCGCAAGGGCTGGCCGGCAGACCACACCCCCCTGCTTCTGGCCCGTTGCGGCCGTTACGCCGCTATCGACCTGGACGGTTACACCCACCTGGGCGGCTTGGCCGCGCTGCGCACCGCCCGCACCATGTCCCCCGCCGACCTGGTCGCCCTGGTCAAGTCCACCGCGCTCGTGGGCCGGGGTGGTGCCGCCTTCCCTACCGGCGTCAAGTGGGAGGGCGTACTCAACGCCCCGACACCGTTAGGCGCTGGCCCGGATGGCGCCTTCAAGTACGTGGTCATCAACGGCGACGAGTCCGAGCCTGGCACCTTCTCCAACCGGGTGCTCATGGAAGAGGACCCGCTGGCGGTGGTAGAGGCGGCGCTGATCGCCGCCCACGCCGTGGGAGCCCAGCAGATCTACATCTACATCCGGGGCGAGTATCCGCACGCGATAGCGGCCATGCGACAGGCCCTGACGGCCATGCGTCCCCACATGGACGGCGTCTCCGCCGAGGTGCGATCCGGTGCCGGCGCCTACGTCTGCGGGGAAGAGACGGCCCTGTTCGCCTCCATCGAGGGCGGACGGGGCGAGCCGCGGGTCAAGCCGCCCTTCCCCTCCACCAACGGGCTCTGGCAACGCCCGACCCTGATCAACAACGTGGAGACCCTGCACAATCTGCTGCCCATCCTCACCGGCGGCGCCGGGGCCTGGAACGCCGTGCAGCCCAAGCTCTTCTGCATCAGCGGCGCCATCGCGGCCCCAGGGGTCTATGAACTGCGGCTGGGCACACCGCTGTCGGGTCTCATCGCCCTGGCCGGCGGGCCCACCGGCCCGCTTCAAGCCGTCCTCATGGGCGGGGCCGCCGGGATGTTCCTCGACCCGCACCAGCTGGACACCCCCCTGGACTTCCGTGCGATGGCTGCAGCGGGCGCTACCCTGGGGTCCGGCGCGGTCATGCTCTTTGACCACAGCGCCGACCTATGGGAGACCGCCCGGCGATTGGCCCGCTTCTTCGCCGCCGAGTCCTGCGGTAAGTGCGTCCCCTGCCGCCTCGGCACGGCCAGGCAGGCCGAGTTGGTAGACAGGCTGGCGGCCGGCGAGACCCAGTGGGTCCCGCTCCACGCCGAACTGGGCCTGACCATGGCCGACGCCTCCATCTGCGGGCTCGGGCAGACGGCGACCAACGCCGTCCGGAGCCTGCTTGCGCTCAAAGGGATGGTGTAGCATGCAACACATCACGCTCAGCATCGATGGACGGCCCGCAACAGTGCCGCCGGGCACGACCATCCGTGAAGCAGCCCTGACCCTCGGCATCCACACGCCCGCCCTCTGTCACGCCACCACGCTGGCCGGACCGAGTCCGCTGCATTGCGGTTCCAACTGCCGGGTCTGTACGGTGGAACTGGAGGGTTCCCGAGTCCTGGTTCCATCCTGCTCACGCCCGGTGGCCGAGGGAATGCAGGTGCGCACGGACACCGAACGGGTCCGGCGCACACGGCGGATGCTCTTCGATCTCCTGCTCTCCGAGGTTGACGTCTCGGCTGCCCCCGAACTCCTGGCCTACGCCGCTTACTACGGGGCGACGCCCGACCGGTTCCCAGCGCCCGACGCCCCGTCGCACAGGGCGAAGGACCGGACCACCATCATCGACAACCCGTTTTTCGTGCGCGACTACGCCCGCTGCATCGCCTGCCAGCGCTGCGTCAGCGCCTGCGGTGAGGACATCCAGCACAACTTCGCGATCGCCATGGTCGGGCGTGGGCACGACATCTCGGTGGGCGCGGGAGATGGCCACAACGACCTGACCGGCAGCCCGTGCGTCTTCTGCGGCAACTGTGTCGGGGCCTGCCCCACCGGCGCCCTGCTGCCCCTGCCCGAATACGAACTGCGGGAGGCCGGCCTGCTGCCGGCGCACCGCCTGACCTGGACTCCGGAGAGGGGGCTGGCGGAGGCATGAACGTCACGACCACCACCTGCTCTTACTGCGGCGTGGGTTGCACTCTCGAACTTCACACCTGTGCGGGCCGCATCTTCAAGGTGACATCGCCCGAGGATGCCGCCGTCAACCACGGCAACCTCTGTGTCAAGGGCCGGTTCGGCTTCGACTATGTCCACCACCCGGACCGTCTGACCCAGCCGCTGATCCGGCGGGGCGGGCGTCCCGGCGCCCGGCGGGGCAGCCCCGACTATGGGACCCTGGAGCCTGCCTCCTGGAACGAGGCATTGGCCACAGTGGCCGCCCGCCTCAGCGCAACAAAAGCCCGCTACGGCCCCGACGCCCTCGGTGGCCTCTCCAGTGCCAAGTGCACCAACGAGGAAAACTACGTCTTCCAAAAATTCATCCGGGCCGGCATCGGCACGCATAACGTGGACCACTGCTCCCGCCTCTGCCACGCCGCCTCGGTCACGGCGGTCAACATGGCGGTAGGGTCCCTGGCCATGTCCAACTCCATCGGTGAGCTGCGGGAGCACAGCGACTGCCTGCTGGTTACCGGCAGCAACACCACCGAGAACCATCCGATCATCGCTCTGGAGATGAAGGCCGCCGTCGCCCGGGGCGCCAAGCTGATCCTGGTCGACCCGCGGGACATCGAACTGGCGGACTTCGCCACCTACCACCTCAAACACCGCTCCGGGACGGACGTGTCCGTCTTCAACGCCATGGCCCACGTCATCATCGCAGAGGGGCTGTGGAACCACGACTTCGTGGGCAACCGCACGGAAGGCTTCACCGACCTGGCCGGCGCGGTGCGCGACTGCACCCCTGAGTGGGCGGAGGGCATCAGCGGTGTGCCGGCCAACCTGATTCGCCTGGCCGCCCGGCTTTACGCCACCAGTCCGGCCGCCGGCATCTTCTGGGGGATGGGCATCTCCCAGCACCACACCGGCACCGATGCCTCGCTGACCCTCACCAACCTCACCTTGCTTTGCGGCCAGATCGGGCGGCCTGGAACGGGGATCAACCCCCTGCGGGGCCAGAACAACGTGCAGGGTGCGGGCGACATGGGCTGCCTGCCCAACCTGCTTCCCGGCTACGTGCGAGCCGCCGATGAGACCCACCTGGAGCGGATCGGCAGCCTTTGGCAGGCAAATCTTCCCCGTTCGAAAGGCCTGACCAGCACCGAACTGACCGAGGCGATGGGTATGGGCAAGGTCAAAGCGTTGTACATCATGGGGGAGAACCCTATGCTGACCGACCCGAACCTCAACCACGCCCGCGCCTGCTTCGAGGAGCTCGATTTCCTGGCGGTCCAGGATCTCTTCCGCACGGAGACGGCGGCGATGGCCGACGTCGTGCTGCCCGGGTACGCCTGGGCCGAGAAGGAAGGGACCTACACCAATACCGAGCGGCGCGTCCAGCGTGTCCGCCGGGCGGTCGCTGCACCGGGCGAAGCCCGCCCGGATTGGCAGATCCTCTGCGATCTTTCCACCCGCATGGGGTACCCCATGTCCTACGACAGCCCCGCCCAGATCCTGGCCGAGATCGGCGTCTGCAATCCGGCCTACCGCGGCATCACCTGGGACAGGCTGGAGGCCGGCCCCGGACTGCAGTGGCCCTGCTCGGACGAGCACCACCCCGGTACCCAATTCCTATTCGCTGACGCCTTCCCCCGCGGCAGGGGCAAGCTGCATGCCGTGCGGTTCGAGCCGCCCACAGAAAACCCGGATGCCGATTACCCTTACATCCTCACCACTGGCCGCGTCCTCTTCCACTGGCATGGCGGCGTCATGTCCCGTCGGTCCGAGGGCCTGGACGCCATCGCCCCGGAGGCGCTCGTAGAGATCCATCCCACCGATGCCGGCCGCCTGGGCATAGCCGATGCCGCCCCGGTCAAAGTGACCAGCCGCCGGGGACAGGTGACCGCCAAGGCCCTGGTCACGCCGCGGGTTCTGCCCGGCTCCATCTTCATGACCTTCCACTATGCGGAGGCGGCCGCCAACCTCCTCACCATCGACGTCCTGGACCCGCTCGCCAAGATCCCGGAGTTCAAGGTCTGCGCTGTACGGGTTCAGACCGGGTAGCGAATGGCCCGAGGTGCGCACAATACGGGCCCGATCCCCGCCAAGGGATCGGGCCCGTATTGCCGTTCGCCTTATCGCCGATCGCACACCAGGCCGCCCTCCACGAACGTTGCCCGGCCTTCGCAACGAAGGGCCGAACCAATTCCTGTAAGTTCTCGTATTAGAGGATGGAAAGCTGCCGGTAACGGCACAGGGGGAGGAGACTGGGCATGCTCATGTGGTCTCGAGCTTTAGATGTCCTGCGCACCCGGGGGCAGCGGGCCCCCGGGGAGTTGTACCCCAACTATTCAGCCCTCATGCAGGAGGTGCTGGGACGGGTCCGTATGGCTGAACTGCAAATCCACGAGGCGCTGAGCCCAGAAGAGTTGGATGTGGGGCGTTCCTCCCTCATGGCGGGGTGGGCAGAGGTGCAGCAACTGATCCGGACCGCCAAGCGCGAGCGGGGATTGCCGCTGCGCCCCGTAGCCGAGACGGAAGAGCTGCACCGCAAGCTCCGGGACTTCATGAACCACCGGGGCGAGGGATTGCGCAAGCGCACGGCCGTCGTCAAGTAGCGCTGCGGCCGAATCAGCCCCGGTCCGCACGTCGCCCGACCAGCATGGCCAACCGGGCCGCGCCCACCACCCCGGACTGTGGCCCGAAGTGCGCCGGCTTGACCCGGATCGTGAGCGACCGGGGTCGTGCCTCCCGCGCCGTCGCTTCCACCAGCCGGTCCCACCAGTACCCCAATTTCGTGATGCCGCCCCCGATCACAATGACCTGAGGGTCGAAGGATTGCTGAAGGTTCACGAGCAGCAGGGCCAGGTCAGAGGTGAACCCCTCCACCGCGGCGTGTGCTGCTTCCTTGCGCCCTTCCCGTCCCCGGTCCGCCTGCGTGAGCACCTCACGGATGCCATGAAACGGGCGGCCACCCTTGAGCGCGGCCGATGCCCTCCGGGTGAGGGCTTTGGCCGACACATATTGCTCGGCGCAACCGCGCCCCCCGCAGTTGCAGGGCAAGCCATGCGGGTAAAGTGCGGTGTGTCCCACCTCGCCGGCGCCCCACCGGGCGCCCCGCCACAACTGCCCACCGATGACTACCGCCCCGCCCACCCCAGTGCCCAGCGTGAGCATAACGAAATCAGCCGTGCCTCGGGCAGTCCCGACCCAACCCTCGGCTGCAGCTGCTGCGTTCACATCGTTGTCTACGGTGACCGGCAGCGCCAGCCGCCGGGAGAGTTCCGGCCCGAGTGCGAGACCGCTCCAGCCAGGCAGGTTGCCGCTGGCAAAGACCACGGTGCCCTTCTGGTGGTCAATTCGCCCGGCGCACCCGACGCCGCAGCCGCTGACCGCCTCCCGCGAACGGCCCGTCAGGGACCCGGCGAGTTGCTGTACACGGTCAAGCACCGGGTTCGGCCCCTCGGAAGCGCGGGTCGGCATTTCCGCGTGCTGGCGGATCTGGCCCTGGTCGTCCACCAGTCCCACCTTGATGCCCGTCCCGCCGATGTCGATTCCCAGGTAAAGCATGGGTCACCTCCCGCCTCCCGCTGTTTCGCCGCGTCACCCATAACTCCTGCCCCGGTAGAGTACCCTGCCTTGAGCAAACGCGGCGAACCCGCCCACAAAAGGGGCGGGGCCGCCAGGAATCTAGGCTTTGCCAGGTACCACTACTCGACGATGCAGTTGTTCCAGCATGCGGTGAGCTGAAGAGACGGGGCTGCGAGCGCCGGACCGGCTGCGGAGACCAGAAGCATGATCGCAAGCGCGACGGAGACCAGGAACTTTAGGAGCTTGGACATTAGATATACCTCCCACTAGCTTTTTTACCCGGGCAACATAAACCATCTTAAGCGGATCCCACTAGATTACTGATTCTATATGGTTCCCCAATATCCTCCATAATAAGATGAAGATTCTATAAACGAAATAAAGGCAACCAAAGCTCCCGCTCGTAGACGACCCGGAAGCCGAGGCGATCCACGCAAAGATGCTGTACAGGCGATTGCGCCGCCGTCTGGACCACGGCCAGACGAGCGCCGTCCCGGGCCGCGTCGGCGAGGCGGCG
>DAHVXO010000003.1 GCA_027356675.1 Symbiobacteriaceae bacterium
CCGGCCCATAACTGGCCAACTCCCGGGCCCCCTCCAAGATGTCGATCCCTTTATGTAACAGCGACTCCAGTTCCTCACGGCTGGGCATGAAGACGTCGATCTCCGGCAGCAACTCCTTCCACTGGCTCAGGTGCCCGTTAACGAAATTGTGGTGCGGATCCACCTGGATACGGGCTCCCCGGGCCTTGGCCCAGGCCACCAGCCGCTTCTGGGCCTCCATGGGCATAGGCGCGATGTGCACTGCCTGCAGGCCGGCGTCCAGGCCCTCCGGGATATCCGAAGCCGCCGGGGAGTTCTCCAGATAGCTTCCCGAGGAAGTGAGCGGTACGTAGGTCCGTCCCCATTCCACATCGTAGAGCTGCCACTGGCGCACCGCATGGTACTGGCTCGGCACCAGGCCATCCAGGCGGAACCCGTATTTGGCCATCGAATCCAACACCTGCTGCGGATAGCCCACGCCCTTGCGGCTCACCATGAGCACATCGTCCGTCCAGATGCGGGCCCCGATGGTGGCGTAGACCGCGTTGCCGCCCACCGACGCCATCGCCGTCCGCCCGTCGGGCATCACGGTATCATCTATGGTCAGGTTCCCGAACACCAGGAACCGCACTGCTACCACCTCAGCCATCCCAAGCTACTGGTCGCCGGGAATCTTGCTGCCGAAGATCTGCCGGAAGTTCACGCTCATGCGGTTCGCATCGTCGAAGCCGAGCATGGTCACGTTCTTCTTGGTCGAGGCGAAGTGATAGGCGAACAGCTCGGTGGCCAGGCAGTAGGAGATCGGGCTCAGCGATTCCCGGACCCAGGCGGGGACCGACAGGAAGATATCGGCTTGCGCCTTGGTTTCCTCATCGTCAGCCGAGCCGATAACGGCGACCTTGCTGCCCATGTCGCGCGCGGCCTGGATCTGCTCACGGGCGCGATCCACCGAGCGTCCGGGGGGAGCGATAACGAAGGTCAGCGTGCCGGCCTTAGTGCAGAAATACTGCTCGTGCGCCCATTCCTCGAGTTCCTGGCCCGTGGCGTTGCAAGCGGCCGCCTCGATGAGCTTCGCCATGCCGAAGAGCGCTGTGCCGTAATTCGGGCCGCCGCCGATGATGAAGATCGACGTGTTGAGGTCAGTCTCCTGGCCCAGGACGGCCAGGGCCTTGTCGCCATCTTCCAGCGAGGCGGCGATGGCGCCGGCCTGCTTCTCGATCTCGGCGAGCTTCGCTTCAACCTCGACGTGGGTCATCTTGCCCAAAACCTCGGCGAGCCGGAGACCCACGACGTAGAGACTCACCAGCGAAGCGATGTAGGAAATGGTGCCGGGACCGAAGCCGGTGTCCTTGTACTCGTAGAGGATGACGGCCTGGGCCTCGGAGGCCAGGCGGCCCTGATGGTTATAGGTGATGCCGCAAGTGGCCAGACCCTTGCGCTTGGCGAAGATGATTGACTCGCAGGTCCGGGCCACGTTGCCGGAATTCGACACGCCGATGACCAGGGACTCAGCCGGCGCAAAGTCCACGACGTAGCGAGAGAATTCTAAAGACTCTAGCGCCTCGACGTTCAGGCCGGTCCACTCCTGGAAGGCCAGGCGCGCAGCCAGACCGCAGTAGTGCGAGTCACCGCAGCCGACCATGTATACGTTACGCAGCCTCTTGGGCACGACCAGCTTGGCCTTGGCCTGCTCATAAAGGCTACGGGGAGCGGTTCGAACATAGTCGATCTGCGCCATTATACCGGCATGCATGTTGCTCCACTTCAGTTCCACGTTTTCATGAACTTCCACGAGGACTCCTCCTAGTTATAGGTAGTTTCGGACGATGAGCCCATAACCGAGGATGCGGCAAAGGATCCCGATTGCGATCGCTGCCACACATCCCCACTGGATCGCCCGGTCCACCTTGCTGAACTTGATGTCGGTGATGGTCGTACGTCCCTTACGGGCGCCGAAGGCACGGGCATCCATGGCGATCGCCAGTGACTGGGCCAAGTCCAGGGCACGCAGCAGCATCGGTCCCACAATGGCCACCGAACGGATCGACCGCACGAAGGGATTGCCCTTCGTCAGGTCCAGACCCCTTGCCCGTTGCGCCTCGGTAATCGTCACCCGCTCGGCGTTGATCAAGGGCACGAAGCGGATGGCAGACGAGCACGCCATGCCGGCCTTGTAGGGCAGCCCCATCTTCAGCAGGCCCAGGGTGACCTTTTGCGGGGAGGTGGTCATCATCCAGACGCCGGCAGCGGTGACCATCAGACCCACGCGCAGCCCCATCGCCAGTCCGAACAGAAGCCCGGCGGTGGTGAAGCGGACCTTTCAGATCATGAAGACCGTGGCACCCGTGTCAATGTAAGCGGGCCAGATTGCCACGCCCAGGACGACGAACCAGAGGGCTCCCATCAGGTATGGCGTGAAGCTCTTGAACGGAAGCTGTGCCCAGAGGCCTGCTGCCAGAACGCTAGCCAGCAGGACTCCTAGCACCAGGGGATGGTTAAAGGTAAGGGCCAGCACGAACATCGTGCCGAGCCAGGCGAGCTTCGTCCGGGGGTCAATGCGCTGATGGATGTAAGAGGGACGGTCTACGTAAATGCTGTATCCGACTGGCATACACTCACCTCCCGCCGCCAGGCGTCTGCGTCTTTGAGGCCAGGGCCCTTTGAAGGGCTGCAAATAGCTGGTCCACGGTCATGGGGTCCGCTGGCACCCGGGGATCAGCCAGCGCCTTTGCGAGGCGTGTAACCTGCGGCGCCTTAAGGAACGCCTCTTCGAGCACCTCATTATCACTCAACACCGAACGGGTCGCCCCGTCGGCGATGATCTTCCCTTGAGCCATAACCACCGTACGCGGGACATACTCAGCCACCACGTTCATGTCATGGGTAATAATGATGACCGTCCGCCCTTCCTCACGGTTCCATCGGGACAGGAGGTCCATGATGCTGCGAGTGCCGCGCAGGTCCAGGCCGGTGGTGGGTTCGTCGACCACAAGCACCGGTGAGCCCATCGCCAGCACCGCGGCCACCGCGAGTTTCTGCCGTTCGCCGCGACCCAGCAGAAATGGATACTGGTCCTTCTTGTCCGATAAGCCCACAAGTTCGAGGGCCTGCCGCACCCTTTCATCGACCTGCTCCGCCGGTAGTCCCAGATTTCGGGGCCCGAAGGCCACTTCCTTGCCCACCGTCGGGTTGAAGATCTGGTGGTCCGGGTTCTGATAGCAGTAGCCGACCTGGCGGGCAACCTCGGGGATCGAAAGCTTCCGGGTGTCTTTGCCCGCGATGAACACAGAGCCAGCGGTCGGCTTTAATAGGCCGTTAAAATGCTTGGCCAGCGTGGTCTTACCGGCACCGTTCTGCCCGATAAAGGCGACGAACTCGCCCCGCCGCACCTGCAGCGAGACGCCGCGGAGCGCCTGGGGCAGGCCAGGGGCGTAGCTGTACTCGAGGTTAGAGACGTCGATCAAAACCTCTGCGTCAGCCATCAGCCGTTAGCCCCTTTCTGCAACAAAGTACGCAGCAGCTCCACTGCTTCATCTTCGTAAGGCGTGAACTGATCCGGTGTGATCAGGCCGTCTTCCTCCAGACGCAGCAACAGCTCCGCGGCCTGCGGAAGGCGCTCGCCCTGCGTCCGGTAAAAGAGTTCGGCATTGTGGAAGAGTTGACGCGGCGAGTCGTTGGCTACGATGTGCCCCTGGTCCATGACGATGATGCGATCCGCCATCTCGGCGAGTTCCTCGATGGCATGCTCCACAATAATGACCGTACAGTCCATCTCTTCACGCAGGCGGCGGATCGTCTTGAAGACCTCGTCTTTGCCGATCGGGTCCAGCTCTGAGGTCGGCTCGTCCAGGATGATGATCTTGGGCTGCATCATCAAGGCCGAGGCGATGGCGGTGCGCTGCTTCTGACCGCCGGAGAGGCTGTAGGTCTCGCGGTCGGCGAAATCGCCCATCCGAACAACTTCCAACATCTTGGGAATCAAGGCCCTGATCTCCCGCGGGTCTCGCTCCAAATTCTCTGGCCCGAAGGCCAGGTCCTCAGCGACGGTGAGACCGACGATCTGCGATTCCGGGTCCTGGAACACCATCGCGATCTGCTCGGCAAGCGCCGAGGAGTGGCGCTCCCTGGTGCTCTGGCCCAGGACAATGACTTCGCCCTCCATGGTGCCATTGAGGGAGTGCGGAACCAGGCCCTTCAGGCAGTAGCAGAGAGTGCTCTTGCCGGCGCCCGATGGTCCGGTGATACCGATGAATTCGCCCTTACGGATTTGGAGATTGATGCCCTCCAGTACCAAGCGGTCACCGGTCGGATACCGGAAAGACAAGTTCTTGACTTCTATGACGACGGGACGATCGCCCTGGCGGAGCATTTCATCTCTTCCTCTCTGGCCATAAAGGGGGCCACCGGGCTCCCCCGAGTGGCCCCAGTACATTCCTGAAACGCCCTAAACGCCCTTGTTCTGGACGGCCATCGATCCTTGAGTGAGACGGTCCTTCCAATACAGGCCGCGGCTCTTGACAATCGGGAATAGCAGTGTAAGTAAGATCGGACCCACAACTGCGGCAGTCAGCATGTGATTTATCAGGATGGAGAGCGTCACACCGCCCCAGCAGACGGCCGGGGGCAGCACGTGGGTAACGTCGAGCCAGCCGGGAATAACTATGGCATGGATGATGGGGCCGACAATGATGGCCCACAGGTAGAAGCTGACCCAGTTGGCGCCCTTGCGGATATCAGCGTCTCGAACCAGCTTGTAAGGCAGCCAGGTAACGAAGGTGTGGGAGAGGAAACCGGCGACAGAGCCCAGGGTCAAGGCGCCGGAGATAGCGTCACCGATCGGCATCGAGAACGTCACGCCGATAGCTCCGGGGAGACCAAAGAGGACGCTGAAGATCGGGGCCAGAGATAGCGTCGGGTTAAAGCCACCGATGCCTGGAATGAACTGAAACTGAATAGGCCGGCCGGCGATATAGATAGCGGCGGAAACGGCAATCAGAGCAATAGACGTCGCGTCCCACTTCATGCCGTTGCGGACGAATCCCTTAGTACTGATGGTCCAGCCGGAGAACTCCATTACCCAGATGCCGATCGCAAGCAACATCCCCAACAATGCAAGACCCTGCATAACGACATGCAGCGGACCCTGCCCCAACAGTGCCGCCAGGAATTGGGAGCTCATCTCTCAACCATCCTTTCTTCCTATCTGCTTATGGTTGCCCTCAAGGAACTTTACCTACTGCCCTCCTTTCACATCTAGATTTGTTATATTGTTATATTCTCTTATACGGCGGAAAATGCCGCACGAGAGCACGCTCACGGGCTAATGCTTCGTGGGGTCATGATAAACTGGCAACGATCACCCCGGTATAAGACCTTGACCACCTCAATTGGTCGACGTTTTTCAGCGAAGGTGCGAATCGTCGCGAGAAACAGCGGCGCCCCTGGCTTGATCTGGAACATACTTGCTTCGTAATCGTCAGCGATGGCGATCTGAAGAGTGTTCTCCTGCTCGGTCACCTTTAAACCCAACTCCTGCTCCAAGAACCGGTACATCGAGCCCTCGGGCAACTCGTCAGGCAGGCGCCCGGCTAGTATTGTCGCAGGGTAGAATGTCCGGTGAAAAATGATAGGCTCGTGGTTCACATAACGGAGCCGCTGAATCTCCAAGGCTTCGCTGTTTTCCTGAACCCCGAGCTTTTCCGCCAGACTCTTGCCGACCTTGATCCATTTCGCAGCAACCAGGCGGGAATTGATTGTGGCCCCCTGCGCAACGGCAATTTGCGTCAGGCTATCTACCCGAATAAGGTTTTGCGTGAACTTGGGTCGAGCCACAAATGTCCCCCGACCGCGGTGTCGAACGAGAAGCCCCTCGGATACCAGGTCATTGACAGCCCGTTTTGCAGTGATGCGACTGACACCGAAGCGCTCCATCAGCTGGTCTTCGGTCGGGATTTGT
>DAHVXO010000021.1 GCA_027356675.1 Symbiobacteriaceae bacterium
TGCAGTGCAGCCTGTGCGCAGTGTAACAAAACGATTACAACGTCGTCTCTCGTGCTACTTCCCACCTTAACAATCAAGTGTTACCATTGGGGCGGTTGAAAATTCACACCCGTAAGATCAAAGGAGGCCGTACTGTGAGAAGGTTCAAGCGTACCCTGGCCCTCATTCTCGTCGCCGCTTTACTGGTGCTGGCTGGCTGCTCGGGTACCAAGAAGGAAGAATCGCAGAAGGATGCGACTGCAGCCCCAGCGAAGAATGTTGAACTGAGCTTCTACTATCCGATCGCCGTCGGTGGTGCCATCCAGAAGACGATTGAGACCATGGTAGACGATTTCAATAAGGCCAACCCGAACATCAAGGTGACGCCCACCTTCGCCGGCAATTATGCCGAGACCATGACCAAGGTCCAGACCGCCATCAGCGGCGGCACCGCGCCCGATGTGGTCGTCCTGCTCTCCACCGATCTGTACACCCTGGTTGATATGAAAGCGATTGTCCCGCTCGATGATTACATAAATGCCGATAAGGATGGCAAGGAGTACTTGAATGACTTCCTGCCCGCCTTCATGCTCAACAGTAAGCTGGATGGCAAGGTGTGGGGCATCCCCTTCCAACGCTCGACCCCGGTCCTGTACTACAACAAGGAGCTGTTTAAGGCCGCCGGACTCGATCCGGAGAAGCCGCCGAAGAACTGGCAGGAACTACTGGACTTCGCCAAGCAGTTGACCAAGCCCGACGGCAGCCAGTGGGGCATCGAGATTCCGTCAGACGGTTACCCTTATTGGATCTTCGGCTCCTTCTTCATTCAGGCTGGTAAGAACATCGTCAACGACAAGGGAACCGAAGTTTACTTCGATACACCCGAAGTCATCGAAGGTCTCGACTATATCCTGGGACTCTCCAAGACCCACAAGGTCATGCCGCCCGGGGTCCTGGCCTGGGGCAACGTCCCGAATGACTCCATCGGTGGCAAGGCGGCCATGATCTATCACACGACCGGTTCGCTGGCCTCCATCAAGTCGAAGATGGATCCGTCCAAGTTCGGCGTGGCCTTCATGCCGGCCGGCAAGAAGGGTTACGGCGCCCCGACGGGCGGCGGCAACCTCTACGTCATCAACACGAAGAACAAGGACAAGATGGATGCTTCCTGGAAGTTCACTCGCTTCATGACCGAGCCCGAACGGCTCGCGAAGTGGGGTGTCGAATCCGGCTACGTGGCGGGCCGCAAGTCCGCTTGGGAGACCAAGCCCCTGAAGGATGCCGTCGCAGCCTTTCCCGGTTATGAGACGGCCAAGAAGCAGCTTGAGTTCGCCGACCGTGAGCTCTCCACGCATAAGAACCAGGAGATGTACAAGGCCTTCGGCGACCAGCTCCAGGCTGTGGTCAACGGCACCAAGGATCCCAAGTCCGCCATGGCGCAGGCCCAAAAGGATGCCGAAGCCCTGCTCAAGGACTTCAAGAAGTAGCAACTCATCGAACTGGAGGCAACCGTTTTGGCAGGCGACGCGACAAGCGCTGCAGCCGCCGGCGCCCCCGTGAAGAGGCAGGCCCCCGGGCTCCGCTGGGGGCCTTACCTCTTACTGCTGCCCTCGGCGATCATGCTGACCGTATTCACGCTCTATCCGATGGCGGCTTCGGGGGTCTTGGCCCTCTTCAAGGCTGACATGGCCCACCCGGATCCGGTCTGGGGCGGCCTCCAGAACTTCCGGGACGTATTCTCCTCAGAGATCTTCCGCATCGTGATGCGCAACACGGTGGTGTTTGCTGTGGGCACGATCCCTTTATCGGTCGGGCTCGCCCTATTTCTGGCGATCCAACTGAACCGTAAAGTGCAGGGCGTGGCCTTCCTGCGAGCAGCCTTCTTCTACCCCACCATGCTGCCGCTGGTCAGCGCGGCTTCGATCTGGATTTTCATGTTCAATCCACACTACGGACCGGTCAATTACATGGTGCGGTTCTTCGGCGGGTCGTCGTTGAACTGGCTGGGGACGCCGGGTCTGGCGCTCCCGGCCATCATGGTCGTCTCGATCTGGAAGGATGCCGGCTACTTCATGATCTTCTATCTGGCGGGGCTGCAGAATCTGCCGTCGGATGTCTTCGAGGCCGCAGAGCTGGACGGCGCCTCCCGCTGGCAGCAGTTCTGGCGCATCACCTTCCCCCTTCTGATGCCCACCACGCTGTTCGTCTCGACGATCAGCTTTATCAACGCCTTCAAGACGGTCGATCAGATTTTTATCATGACCGCGGGCGGTCCGCAGAACGCCACCAACCTCCTGCTGTACCACGTCTTTGAGCTCACTTTCTCGTTCTTTGACAAGGGCAAGGGTGCGGCAGCATCGGTGGTGCTGATTGCAATTCTATTGGTGGCGGCACTGTTCAATCAGTTCTACGTAGACAAGCGGGTGCACTACGATGGGTAAGCGGATGCGGCTCGCTGATTGGGCGCTCTATGGGCTGACCGCCGCACTGGCGCTGGCCTGGCTGATCCCGTTGGTGTGGACGGTGGCGACGTCCGTCCGTCCAGAAAAAGTGCCCGTAGGATCTGGCTCCATGTGGTGGGGCGGGAGCGCTACACTCGCCAACTTCGGCCGCGCATGGAACGTGGCGCCCTTCGGCACGTTCTATATGAACACAATTATCATCGTGGTGGGGATTCTCTGCGTACAGTTGGTGCTGATCACCCTGGGCGGCTACGTATTTGCCCGGATGAACTTTTGGGGCAAGGACCTCCTGTTCATCCTCTTCCTGCTCCAGTTGATGGTGCCCGCCGAGGCCCTGATCGTGCCCAACTTCACCACCATTCGCTGGCTCGGGCTGGTGGACACGCGCACTGCGATCATGCTGCCGTACGTGGCTTCCGCCTTCGGCACCTTCCTGTTGCGCCAGACGTTCAAACAGGTGCCCAAGGATCTCGAAGAGGCCTCGGTGATCGATGGCTGCAACCCGCTCCAGACGCTCTGGCATGTGTTCATCCCCGTGGCGCGGCCAACGCTGGTGGCCTTCGGGCTGGTCTCGGTGAGCTACCACTGGAACAATTTCTTCTGGCCGCTGATCATCACCAATTCCAACAAGGTCCGGCCGCTTACGGTGGGTCTCGCCATGCTCACCAAGTCATCCGAATCCGGCGCCGACTGGTCGGTGATTACGGCTGGGACGATGATCGTGGTAAGCCCGCTCCTGGTCGCCTTCTTCCTCTTCCAGAAGCAGTTCATCAACAGCTTCATGCGGTCCGGGCTGAAGTAGGAGCAGGAACGTCAGCGCGTCATCCGTTCTTCCCGTATGGAGCGCAAGAAGTGCGCGGCGAGCGTCAGCATCGCAATCACCCCCTCGTAACGAGCATATTTGCGCCGACCCTCGGGCGGACAAGCAAGAGCAGCCGGGTCCATCCCCGGCTGCTCGGTCATTTCACAAGATCGGGAGCTTACCCGGCCGCGACGGCCGGCATCTCCTCGACCCGCACGTCGCGCTCCACCAGCCGTCCGCCGCGCAGGACCTGGAGCCGAATCTCCCGGCCCACCTCCGTCCGGCGGATCTGGCGACGGAGTGCCGCCATGGAAGGCGTGGGCACCCCATCGGCCGCGACGATCATGTCGAATTCATGCAATCCCCCCCGGTGCGATGGTCCACCCGGCTCCACACCGGCCACGACTACCCCCCGTTCGGGCAGGTCCAGCGCCCGAGCCATCACCGGGTCGAGCACCTCGGTGGTGCCGGCGATTCCGACCCAGGGATGCTGGGCTCGACCGCCGCGGCGGAATTGTTCCACCACGGTCTCCACCTGCCATGAAGGGATGGCGAAGCCGATATTCTGCCCCTGGGCCAGTACCATGGTTGGAATGCCGACCAGATGACCGGCCAGGTCGACGAGGGCCCCGCCGCTGTTGCCGGGGTTGATGGCGGCATCGGTCTGAATCAGCCCGTCCAGGCCGCCGACCATCCGATCGATGGAACTGACCACACCCGTTGTGACGGTCCAACCAAACCCGTACGGATTGCCAATAGCCATGACCAGTTTGCCGGGGAGGATGGACTCCTCTGCGGCCAGCGTGACCCGTGCCGCCACCGGTGCCTCAGTCTCGACCAGGGCCAGGTCGTACGCCCGATCAGCCGCGATCACTCGGCCGGAACGCGTCACACCGTCGGCAAAGGTCAGAGACGGGTTGGGATTGTTGCCGACCACGTGGGCGTTGGTGATGACGGAACGCTTGTCCAGCAGGACACCGGACCCCTGACCCCGGCCGCTCTTGACCTGAACGACTCCGGGACCGACCTCGGACGCCACTTTGACAAATGGTTCGCCAGTCAGCATTGCCTGCACCTCACTTGACGTTCTTTGTCTTTCTGACGTTCCTTGACCAAAATGAGATACGCCCGTTCGTGTGCCCGGTGGCTACCCTTCGCATCCTGAAATCGTGCGCTATCGGATCGGTGGAAAACTGGCGATCAGAGAGCGCGCAAAACGGAAGACCAGCCCCGCATCCCTCCCTGGGCATGCGGGGCTGATCTTCCTTTGCCTGGAGGGGCCTATCTGCCCCAGGTCTCCAGAATCTCTTTGGCAACACGGGCCCAACCGTACCGCTTTTCGGCCAGAGCCCTGCCCCGGTCCCCCATCTCCTGGCGGCTCCGATCGCTCCGGAGGATGGTGGAGAGCGCCTCGGCAAAGGCGGAGGGGTCCTGTGGCTGCGCCACCACCAGCCCGTTGCCTGCCCCTGCGACCACCTCAGGATTGCCCCCGCGGGCCGTCGTGATGATCGGCAGTCCTGCCGCCATGGCTTCGTAGTGCACCCGTGCCAGAGGCTCTTCCCACTGCGAGGGGCACACAAAGACATCGCCGGCCCAGAACCACTTATGGACCTGGTCCGGGGCCACAAACCCCGTCGTCACCACCGGCAGGGGGGAGCGGGCAGCCAGGGCACGCACGTATGCGACGTAATCGCTGACCTTGTCCTCGCCGTACCACTTGCTCCCGACCAGGACCAGCGCCGCGTCGGGGTGACGCTTTGCCAGTTCCGGCATGGCCCGCACCAGAATGTCGGCGCCCTTTTTCGGGGAGAGCCGGCCCACGAACAGGATCACGTCGCGCCCCGACAGCTTGTGCTCCCGGTGCAGCGCGTCGCGGGTCTGCTGCGCCTCGGGTCCGGTCGAGGGGGTGAAGCGGTCCAGGTCCACGCCGGAATAGATGGTCCGGAGCTTGGTCTTGGCCTGGGGATAGCTCTTGGCGATCGTGCGTCCTACATAGTCGCTCACCGTGATGATGCGCTCCACCTGCTCGATTGCCGCAGCGGCCTCCTCCGGGCTAATCTTCTGCGGACCAAACATATCGTTGTGCATGCTCAGGACAATGTGCGCCTGGGGTGCGGCCGCCCGCACGACCTGCACCAGGCGGGGGCGGTTAAAGATGTGGATCACATCGAACGTGTGCCGCCCCAGGTAGTCTGCGATCGCGGCGCCGTAGATGTCAAGGTCTCCGCCAGGCATTCGGGCATGGCGGACCCGGCCATCGGTCTCCCGTCCGGGAAGCTGCTCATCAGTGATACCCACGATCGTGAGGCCGCACCGGGCCGACAGCAACGGGGCAAGTGCCGCAATATACGTCTGGATGGCCCCCCCCCGGACCGGCGGCACAGGTAGCTTCTCGGTGCAGATCATCAGTGCTTTCACCTTACACTGCCCTCCCATTTCAGGCCCAATTCCTTGAGCGCCGCCCATTTGGTGGTGTCGGTCTCCACCAGGCGATGGAGAAGCGCATCAGTCTCGGCGTTTAGGAAGGTAGGGTCGAATACCATCTCTTTAAGGTGCTTATAGAACTCGTTGGGGAGGGCCATGTCGATCAGCAGCACCTGGTACAGGTCCGACTCGATCCGGCAGGCCTTGTCATAGGCATCGATCATGCCTTTCATGAACGCAGGGTCCCATACGCCCAGGTCGTCCATGGTGCTGGTGATCAGCTTACGTAGGTCGCGGATCGCCAGGTCGTAAGCCACACCGTCCAGGTCGATAATCCAGACGCCCCCCGGCCCCATCTGGCCGTTGGACCAGCCGTAATCCTGATGAATGACGGCAAGGTACAACCTGCGCGAGCGTATGCTGTGCGCAGGGGGGTGCCTGTGCGGTGTTGAGCCCGTCCGAAGCGGCGCCCGATAAGGTGGCCGTCTACATTCGCTGGTCCACGGACGATCAGGGTGAAGGTACGACCCTGGCGGTCCAGGCCGAGCGATGCCAGCATTTCCTGGCGTCGCAGGGGTGGGTCTACCGGCCTGATCTCCTTTACGTGGATGAGGGATGGAGTGGGGGTACACTCGACCGACCGGCCCTGCGCCGCCTGCGAGACGATGTGGACCGCGGGTTGGTCCACTGCGTCGTGGTCTATAAGATCGACCGGCTGTCGCGCTCGGTGGTCGATATCGTGCAACTCGTCCTGAGAGAGTGGGATGGCCGTTGCTTCGTGAAGTCGACCACGGAGGATGTCAACACGCTGACGCCGGCGGGGAAGGTGTTCTTCTACATCCTGGTCTCATTCGCCGAGTATGAACGAAGCGTGATCCGAGAACGCACCATGGGTGGGAAGATTAAGCGGGCCGAGCAAGGACTGAACCCCGGGTTCCGGCCACCTTATGGTCTCACGCGGGGTCCCTCCCCTGGGACCTTTGCGGTGGTGGAGCACGAGGCAAACGTCGTTCGTCGCCTGTTCGACCTGTATCGCCTGGGATATGGAGCGCATCAGATCGCCCGAATGCTCGATACTGCGCAACCGCTGCACCGGGGGCGGGTGTGGGCCCCCCTCACAGTGCGGCGCATGTTGGCTAATCCCGCGTATGCCGGTATCCTGGCCTACGGGCGGACGGTCCGGACGGGACGAAAGCCGGCGGTGCAGCGCCTTGCGACACCCCGCTACTGCGAGGTCCCGGGGGCCCTGCCTCCCATCGTTGCCGAAGGCCTGTGGAAGGAAGTGCAGGAGCGGCTGCAGGCGGGGAGGCGCCGCCGAAGTCCCCCGAGGGCGGAGGCTGCCCCGGCGGCCACCGGTGCGTTCCTGTTGGCCGGTCTCGCCGCGTGCCGCTGCGGCGCCCCCGTGCACGGCAAACGGGTGGGACGATATCGTTATTACTATTGCTCCGCCCGCAAACGGCGAGGCCAGACCGCTTGTGCTGCCGGTCATGTGCAGGCCGAGCCTGCGGAGGCCGCATTGGAGCGGCAGGTGCGAGACGTATTGTCCGCTGCTTTGGACGGGGCGATGTGGCAGAAGGCCATGTGCGCTGCCCTGGAGCGAGAGACCCGGGAGGCGACCGCAGGTCTGGCTCAGGCGCGGTCCGAGCGGGAGGCATTGACCGAGCGCACACGCCGCCTGGAACGCGACTACCGCAGCGGCGGCCTGCCAGCAGATCTCTATACCTCAGAACTGGCGGCGCTTGAGCAGGCCAGCCAGGGCTTGGAGCACCGGATGACCGCTCTTGCGGTACGGCTGGAGCAGTGTTCCGCAGTCCTGCCCGAAATCGCCGGCAGTCCTGCCCCAGGTGAGGCCTGGGACGAGCTGGCGGGAGTTGAGCGCCAGGAACTTCTGAACAAGCTGGCGGTGTCGGTGGAGGTGTTCCGGCAGGCTGGCACCCCCGACCCACCGGAGATGCGGGTCCAGTGGGTCAGACTCTAATGGAGAACCCAAGTGGCCGGAGGTGTTGCCGATGCAGGTTCAGGTGGTGGAAGACTGGGTGGATGATCATGTGCGGGCTGAAGGGGCCAGAGCCCATCTGGCAGCGATTGCGCTGCACCTCGCCTCTCGCCGGTTGACCACCCAGCTTGAGCGCAATCGAAAAGGCGCAGGCACCCCGCAAGGAGATGGCTACGCCCGGCGGAACTAGGGTCACTGTTCATGTAGGGGAGCCTGAGGTGCGATTAGTCGGCAGAGGGGGGTCAGCGGCATCCGTCTTGGTCTGCGGAGCCTTCTCCTTGTCTTCAGCCGCCTTCTTCTGTTCCGTCTTGTGCTGCTTCCTCGACTTCTTCTCTGGCAACCGCGCTTTCTCAATTACCTGCGTCAGGTCGATCACCATTGCCGGACCTACGGGGCTCTCGTCCCCAGCATACTCAACCGCGAAGCGCATCTTGTAACCGGGCTCTGCAAGCAAGTTGTGGGGCTGCAGCACGCTCCGGACATTCACCCTGGCTGCACCCTTTGAGCGTCCCACTTTGAGTCCACGCTTGTCCTCGTTGGCCGCCGGGTACACAAAGAGCAGCCTGTCGGGAAGAACCAGTGCTGTGCGCACCTTGTCCGGCCGGACCCGCAAACCACCCCGTAGCTCATTGACCCGCCCCATTCGGTTGTCAGCAAGGGCTGAAAACTGCAGGATTGCCGGGTCTTGCAGCCAGCATTCCGAGGGGTATTGGTTCCTGTTGACCAATTCGACATCTTCGCCATCAAAGTAAATGTGCTTGCCGTCTTGACCGCCGTTTGCGTCCCCCGTGCCCTTAGGCTGTGAGGATGCCGCTACCGCCCGGATCGCTGAGTCCTTGTCGTCTCCCTGTACCTTGCTTGAGGCCTTCTTGAGCATTCACCTTTCTCCTTTCAACTCGATGTGGACGATCGTCCCTCCTAAGGGAAATATTACCATACCTATTTACTGGTTGCAACTCCTGTTTTTAGAGATTTGAGCTCGGCCGATGCGCGGCGCGCCTCCGCGGACAGGCGGCCTGCCCGCGGCATAAACGCGGTGCAAAGGCGTCCGGGCGCGGCGCGTCTCCGCGGACAGGCGCCCTGCTCGCGGCGTAAACGCGGTACGAAGGCGGCAGGAGCGCGGTGCGCCTCCGCGGAAGGGCGCCCCACCCGCAACGTACATGCCGTGCGAAGGCGGCCGATGCGCGATGCGCCTCCGCGAAAGGGCGCCCTGCCCGCGGCGGTCATGCGCCACGAAGGCGGTCGGTGTCTAATGCACGGGCGGCCATGGCGCGAGGGAAGCTCGTCCTCCTTCGCGGGCGAGCTTCCTCGCTGCCGAACTCGCCCCCTACTGAGGCGTCCGGTCAATCTTGAACACATAGCGGACCAGGTACACATTCAGCGCCAGACACGCCAGCGAGGCCAGGAAGGCCGGCAGGGCAATGCCGTGGTTGCCCCCCAGGTACGCATCCAAACTCGCAGTAAGCAGCCAGATCTGCAGGATCAAGACCAGCAGGATACATGCCAGGATCAGGTCGATCACCGTCGTCTGCTGACGGCGCCAGCCACCGTGGGTGTTCATCCCAGGGTCACCCCCTTGGCGTAGATCAAGTCGCCGGCAATCTCAAGCTCGATCCGGGGCAGCGGACGGGGCGGCGGACCGGCCTTGGGCTCCCCCGTGACCGGGTCAAAGAACCCATAATGGCACGGGCAGACAATCTCCTTGCGCGCCTTGTCATAGTGCACGGCGCACGACAGGTGCGTGCACTTCTGGGTGTAGGCCACCCACTGCTGCTCACCCAGCCGGATCAGGATACACGGGTCTACGGCGGTGGGGTAGCGGAAGAGCTTGACCCCACCCACCGAAACTTCGGCAACAGTCGCGACTGCCTCGCGCGCCGCCACGGGTGACCGCTCAAAGAGGCTCTTGCCCCAGAGCCAGGCGTTGCCCACGGTCAGCCCCATCGACCCTAACACCAGGAACTTCGTGAACTCTCGCCGCGCCACGTAATGATCCTCGGACCAACGAACCGGAAAGTCCTTGCGCCACTGCGGCTCCGATTCCGGCCCGGCAGCCCCGGTCTGCGTGCGGTCCTGCTCAGTCGTCATCGTCTAGCACCCCCAGCATCATGGCTGCGTCAGCCCGTTCGGCCACCAGGTCGGCCACGTCTACATCCAGCCGTTCGGCCCCCGCTGGTAAAATGATGTGGACCCGGGTCTTGACCACCTGTCCCCCGAACTTGAACTCATTTGCAGGCGACCCCTGCCGGCCCGCGAGGACCTTATCTTGCGGCCCAAAGCTAAGCGCACCGGAAGGGCAGACCGTGGCACACATGGGCCGCTTGCCCACCGACGTACGGTCGTAGCACATATCGCACTTCATCATCTGGTCCAGTTCGCCCATGTACTTGGGCACGCCGAACGGGCAGGAGAGCACGCAGTTGGAGCAGCCGATGCACCGGGGCTTCAGCGCGCTCTGCACGATGCCGTCCGGGGTCATCTTGATCGCGTCCGCAGGGCAGACCTGGGCACAGATTGGATCCTCGCAGTGCATGCAGATCTGGGGCGCCGTCTCCGTGGTCCAGGCCCGGTTGATGAACTCCAGATGAATCATCGAGGTTCCCCGGTGCGTGTCGCACTCGGCACAGGCCTGTACGCAGGACTGGCAGCCAATGCAGCGGCTGGGGTCCAGGAAGAACTCCATCTCCACTACTGACTCACCCTTTCCACGCGCACGGCGCTGATTTTAAATTCGGGAATGCGCGAGACGGGATCGAGTGCGCGGTTGGTCAGCAGGTTGGCGCTCAGGCGCCCAGGCCAGTGGTAAGGGATGAAGACGGTATCCGGCCGGATGGTCCGGACCACCATCGCCTTCAATGCCAACTGGCCCCGGCGGGAGGTGACCCGCACAAGGTCGCCATCCTTGACCCCGAGCCGTTCCGCCAGCCGGGGATGCATCTCCACCTTGGGTTCGGGGTACTGGTTCACCAACGCTGCGATGCGCCGTGTCTGGGTGCCGCTCAGATACTGGGAGATCACCCTCCCGGTCGTCAGGAATAGTGGATACTCCAGATCCGGTACCTCCGCCGGCGGTCGGTACTCAATGGCATGGAACTTCGCCCGTCCATCAGGGTGAGAGAACTTCAGGTCCGCGAAGAGGCGGGGCGTACCCGGATGGTCTTCGGTCGGGCAGGGCCAGCAGACGCCCATCTCCTTATCGATGCGCTCATAAGTGATGCCGCCATAATCAGCCGTTCCGCCGTGCGAAGCCACCCGCAGTTCGTTGAAGATCTGCTCTGAGCCGGTGTAGTTGAAATACTCACCCCGCCCCAGGCGGCGTGCCAGTTCGAGGATAATCGCCGTGTCCGTGCGGGCCTCCCCAGGCGGCGTCACGGCTGCCCGGAGATGAATGACCCTTCCCTCAACGTTCGTGGCGGTGCCTTCCTCCTCCTCGTGCAGCGAACCCGGCAGAATCACGTCCGCGTACTGCGCAGTCTCGGACATGAAGAAGTCGATCGCGACAAAGAAATCCAGCTTCTCGATAGCACGCTTGGTGAACGTCGCATCCGGCAGCGAAACCACCGGGTTGAAGCAAATCGAGATCAGGCCCCGCACCTCGCTGCGTTCCATGGCCTCTACCATCTCTTCGGCGCTCAAACCCTTGTGCGGAATCTCCGCTTCGGGCACGCCCCAGACCGAGGCAATGAACGCCCGATGCTCGGGGTTCTCGATATCCCGGTTCCCTGGTAGCTGATCACACTTGTGGCCGTGCTCCCGGCCACCCTGGCCATTGCCCTGTCCGGTGATGGTGCCATACCCGGCCCCGCGCCTCCCGATGCGTCCCGTCGCCAATATGAGGTTGATGCAGCTTAGCACGTTCTCGACACCCTTGCTCTGGTGCTCGAGCCCGCGAGCGTGCAGCAGCATGCTCAGGCCGCCCTCGGCCTTTCCCCAAAGTTTCGCCGCCTGCTCAATCAGTTCAGGCTTGACCCCGCAGATGGCGCCAACATACTCCGGCGTATACTTGCGCACCGTCTCCCGTAGCTCCGCCCATCCATTTGTGTGCCCTTCGATGAACGCCTCATCCAGATAACCGCGCTCCACGCACACATGGAGGATGCCGTCCATAAGGGCGCTGTCGCTCCCGGGCTTGAGCGGAATGTAGAGATCGGCGTTGCGGGCGATTGGCGTGTACCGCGGATCGATAACGATCAGCTTGCCGCCGGCCTCCTTCATCCGCCAGATGTACTCGACCGTGATGGGGGCGCACTCGGCCGTATTGGTACCGATGAGAATTAGGCACTTGGTATGAGCGATATCCTCCCAGGGATTGGCCGCACGGTCGATGCCGAAGGCCTTCTTGTTGCCGGCGCCGGCGCTGACCATGCAGAGGCGTCCGTTATAGTCCAGGTTCTTGGTGCGCAAGGCCAGGCGGGCAAACTTGCCGATCAGGTAGCTCTTCTCGTTGCTCAGTGAGACCCCGGAGAGCATGCCAAAGGCATCCGGCCCATGCTCCGTCTGGATCTGCCGGATGCGCTGCACAATCAGCTCCATCGCCTCGTCCCACGTGGCGCGCCGAAAGCCGCTGTCTGTGCGGATCAGCGGGTAGAGCAAGCGATCGGGATGGTTGTCTTGCATATAGCGCTTTACGCCCTTTGGGCAGAGCCGCCCCTGGTTGAACGGGAACTCCTCCCAGGGCTCGAACCCGATTACCCGGTTTTCCTTGACCTTCAGCTGGATCCCGCACTGCATGCTGCAGAAGCAGCAGTGGGTTTTGACCAGGGTATCCGGCTCCACGTCACCACGCCAACCCAGAACCGGGGTGGCGTTCAGGTGCGGACCAAACTGCTCGATGAACTGCTCCTCAGAGAGCGGTAATTTTGCCATGTCCGTGTCCCTCCTGGTGATCTCTTCAGCGTCCCTGGAGCCTTAGCTGGCTCAGGGCGATGCTCTTGCGGCGGCAGGCAGGGCAGATATCCTGGTAGTGCCCATCATCGGCCAGGCGGTAATCCACTCCGAGCGCCGCCTGCACCTGCTTTAGATCCGCGACATGCATGGCTGAGGCGTACTCATCGCCGCACCGGGCGCAACGGGCCTGCTCACCGGCCTTGCCATCCCGCTTGTACAATGCGACACCCATCTGCGCAGGGCGCTGGAACAGGTGAAAGAACTTGCCGAAGGGCAGGTAGAGCAGGAATATAATCACCGACACCGCATGGGAGATCGCAATAAAACTGAACGAGTAACCCTTTAGGTAGGCGGCGCTCACGGTCAACATGAGTCCCGTCATGGCGATGGCAAAGAGCAGAATCAGAGGCACGCCGTCATTCGCCAGCTGCTGTACCGACATGGCGCCCTTGTCCTTCAGACGGCGTGCGAAAGCAAACCCAACCCCGACGATCACAACCACCGCACTGATATCGAGGGCATGGAAAAAGAGCCAGGCGACAATCCCATCCACGGCGAAGCGGAAGGTGGGAAAGCCAAAGACGAAGGCCCGATAGAACATCTGGTCCCCCGCACTCTCAAAGTGGATCCACCCGAAGACCAGCGGGAAAGTCACAGCAAATGCCAAGTTAACGCCCCAGAAAATCAGGCTGTGCATCATCCAGCGCAGGTGACTGCGCTTGTCGATGAAGCCCTGCCGCACGAAGTGATTGAAGAAATCCCCGGCCAGGAAGCGGATATTGCGCAGGCGGTGTCCCTTCTGCCAGAACAGCTCACGGCCTCGCCGCCAGTACAGGCTTGTCGGGGGCCGCTGGAGCCAGATGGCGTACCGGTACGTAATGCCGAAGAGCGCGAAGATGCTGGCGAAGGTGTAGGCCACCAGCGCCGCGTCGAAGTTCTGCAGGTTGCGCGAACCGATGATGACCAGGATCGAGAGACCACCAGCGACCATAACCCCTGCCCAAATCGCCCGTTTGACCTCGGACTTCACTGGGTAGCCCCCTTTCCGGCTCCTGTGGGGGCACGACCGATGCTACCCATGACATGGATCAGGAGGCAGAGTGCGGCGAAGGTCGCCAGGAAGCCAAATCCCAGGGCATAGCTGCCGGTCGACTGCTTGACGGCGCCCATCACCAGGGGTGGAAAGAAGCCACCCAGGCCCCCGGCGGCACCGACCACGCCGGTCACCGTGCCAGTCTCTTTCGGATAGACCTCGGCCACCAGCTTAAAGACGGCTCCGTTGCCAATTCCAAAGCAGACGGCCAGGGCGAGGAAGGCCGCCGTCAGGACCGTCATGTCCGGATCAGTGGCAAGCACCCCGGCAAGTGCCGGAATGATGACGAAGATCGTTGTCAGCACTCGGCGTCCGCCGAAGCGGTCGGCCAACCAACCACCCAGAGGCCGTGCCAGGGTCGCCACCAGCACGAAGCCGGCCGTCCGGTTCCCCGCATCGATACGGTCCAGGGCGAAGCGGTCCACCAGGAATTTGGGTAGGTACGCACCCAGGGCCACGAAGCCGCCGAAACTCAGGAAGTAGTAGAGGCTCAGCAGCCAGGCGCCCCAGCCCTTGCCAAGCACGCTGAGGCGATCCGCGATCGACCGCTGCGGACCGGCGGGCCGGGGGGCATCCCGCCCCGTCAGCCAGTAAATCAGCGCCATGATGGCCGCAACGGCACCCAACACTTGGAATGGCCGGATCCAACCGCCACCCGCCGACAAGGCTGGGGCCAGCCGTGCCGAGACCGCCGTGCCAATGTTCCCCATCCCAAAGATGCCCAGGACAAGTCCCTGTTCTTTGGGGCTAAACCAACGGGAGACCGTGGGCACCCCGATGGCGAAAGAGGAACCCGCCGTACCCAGAAGCAGTCCCATGAGGACCAGGATCGCAAAACTGGACGCAAACATGAACGAGAAAGCGGTCGCAGCTGAGAACAGTAGGAGCAGAGTGAACATCAGCCTGCCGCCGTACCGGTCCGTCAGGAGCCCCATGGGAATCCGCAGGACGGAGCCAAGCAGCACCGGCACGGCAATCAGCGTGCTGACGGCGACGTCCGAGAGGTGGAACTCCTTCTGTAGGGATGGGGCAAGCGGCGAAATCAGAGACCAGACTGCGAAGGCGACTGCGAAGGCGACGGTGGCGAGGATAAGGTTGTAGTTGGCCGGTCCTCTCTGTTCCCGAGTCATATTGACCTCCCCTTCAGTGGGTGCCCGGGGGCGACACCCGGACTTATTCCATTATCCAATCTGGTGGCGTAGTGGAATGTGACTGTGATCACAAGGCCAACGGCATCTTTGTGCAACGCATCTCCGCAGCCGGGTCGTCAAGCGTTTACCGTTTCCCTCCCGGATCGTTCATCCTGATGAGCGATCCCCCAATGTGACTCTCCGCGGGCGATTAGCTTCCCGTAGGGCGATCGTTGTAGCATTTCCACCGCCTGCCGTGCCTGCGCCTCGAACCTGCTGACCGCCGACCGCAACGTACTCGCCGCCGGCATCTCGGCATAGGCCTCGCCCAGGATGCGAAACCAGCCGATCTTGGTTAGGGTCTTCTCGTAGGTCTTGGGCCAGCGGTAAAGCCGGGAGGCCCGCTGTGCCCCCTGGGGCGGCACATACCCATGGGAGTGCTTGTGGACCTCGCCAAGCCCGAAGCAGAGTGTGGTCGCCCCCTCCAGGCCCGTCTTGGACGCAGGCCTTAGCGATTCGATCCACTCCGTGACGATCCAGACGTGCCCGTCCGCGTCTACATAGGGCAGCCCGTCCTTGGATTGAATGAGGGCGGGGACCCGCGCCCCGCGTCCGTGCAGATACTCCTGCGCTCCGATGCTAAAGAGGCTACGCGCGAGCGGCCGGTGCAGCAGCTTGAGACTGCGGGGACCGCGATTCGTCTCGATGCGCCAGATTGCACCGCCCTTATCGGGTTTGGTGGTGATCAACTGCATCGCCGATACCTTCATGTCGTAGCGGGCCATCACCCGCTGCGCCATCGCCTCGGTCTCAGGCGGCACCGCCAGGGTCTCATCGGGACCGCCGCCGGTTTCCTCCCCCTCGGCCGCGGAGTCGCCCCCTTCAGGACTCGGCTGCTCACCGATCGTCCGCACCTCGATTCCCGGCGAGACGAGCGGGGGTGACCCCGGAGGCGCCCAGACGAGAAACGGTTCAGGCTCCTTTTTCACCACCGTGTACCCTCCTCCGTCATCCATCAGACCAGTTTATGTGAACAACGTCACCGCCGACCACAGGGCTCACAAAAATCAGATGATCCTCCCGGAACCAGTGATTGGTGCGGCTTGGCCGGAAGCAGGTCAACAGGCTTGGATAAGGGCCGCTGCAGGTTCGACCTGTTTAGACATATGCCACCATGGCCACGGGGATATGCGGCCCCGGCCGCAGCTTCGGCTCCATGCGACCGGCGATGTTCCGGTAGAACAGCCGATTGATAACGCCGACTGCCAGCGCCTCCCGGGCGAGGTCGACCCCACCGGTCGGCGACCCCAGGGCCTGGGCCACTGTCGTTTTCAGGTCCCGCCCGCCAGCCTCGAGATCAACGCCCAGGGCCCAGTCCCATTCCCCGCCAATAAACCCATCGCGCCCGGGCAGGCTGCACCAGCGGGCCCGGTTCATGAGCCAGGCCGCCAGGATCCGCCGGGAGGGCGTCGCTTCACACAGCCGCCGGGCACATCCCGCCCGGAGAACCTCCCCCACTTCGCCGCCCAGGATGGCGAAGATGGCCTGCCGCAACTCCTCCACGCTCGCCACCTCCCGCATTTCCCGGCACTCCTCGGCCAGCCGAGAGACCAGGTCGATGGCCGGTTGCCCATACCGCTGGTTCAGATTGGTCGCGATGAAACCACAGTTCTCTTCCAGCGCATACCCGGCCGATGGTGGGGTCGGATTTGATGCCCACTGCCAGTAACCATCCAGCATCCGCTCGTCTTCGGTGTACGGCTCAAGCACTCGGCGAACCAGGTCTCGCACCTCTGCGTCCTGCATAGCGTACCCCCCTGGTCTTCCATTCTTGACCCTTGTCGGCCGCCCTAAAACAGTAAACCCGTTCCAGCCCGATCGGATTTATTTGAAAAATGACCACCGTGCATGAAGAAAGAGGGGGCCACGGACAGCATGATTCGAACGGTTTCTTTGACTTTAAACAATATCGCACAGGTAAACGCGACCTACCGTCAAATAGCATCAAGCAGAGCGGTAAGTCACCGGGAGTGTTGCCTTTTCAACCCGAAGAGCCGGTGGCTGACTGAACCAAACCGTCACCCCGCTAACTCTTGTGAGATGTCGACTCCGTGGGGGTAAATATGAAGTT
>DAHVXO010000029.1 GCA_027356675.1 Symbiobacteriaceae bacterium
GGCTGGCGGCTCGGACGGCAGGACCGTGGATCCGCCAGTGGCAGCCTGGGCCGTCTTGTTCTGGGTGATGTAGAAGGTGCCCAGCGCTGCCCCCAGGACCAGGGCGAAGACGGTAAGGAAAACCAGTGCGTTCTTCATGCAAATCCTCCTCTTCTGAGGGTATGTTTCCGTATCGTCTCAATCATATAGCTGTTTCCGTAACCGGAGTATTCGGCAGACCGTACTATGGCGGTATAGTAAGACACGAGGGGGTCCACCTGGTAAAGGCGGACCCCCTCGACAATAGTACACCTGGACTATGCTTTACGATCCGGCGAGTGCGGGCCAGCCAGCCGCTGGCGGATGGCATAGGCGGCCGCCTCGACCCGGTTGTTCAAGTGCAGCTTCTCCAGAATGTTGCGCAGGTGATTGCGCACCGTGTTCTCGCTGATACCCAGCGCACTTGCGACCAGTTTGTTCGGCAGACCTTCGGCCACCAGCCCGAGGACTTCGTGTTCCCGTGGGCTCAGCAGCGCCGGTCCCTTTTGTGGGGCCGTCCCACCCGCCATCCGACTGAATTCATCCATAATGCGGGTGGCCAACTGCGGAGCGACCGGTGCCTCTCCCCGAAACGCAGCGTGCACCATGGCGCACAACTCCTTGGGCTCCATGCGTTTGAGCAGGTAGCCCTTAGCGCCGCTTTTGATGGCCTCGAACAGGTCATGCTCCTCTTCAGAGACGGTCAACATCACAATTCGCACTTCAGGCAGTTCGCCCCGGATCAGGCGGGTCGCCGTCAGCCCGTCGCATCCCGGCATGCGGACGTCCATGAGGACCACATCGGGGCGGAGTGCACGCGCTTGCTCCAGCGCCTCCTTCCCATCGCAGGCCTCGCCGACCAGGAGGATCTCTGGGTCCTGGGACAGCAGACCGGCAATGCCTCTGCGTACCAACGTATGATCGTCAACCAGGAGCACGGTGACCGGAGTCACGGCATCACCTCCCCTGTTTATACGGGGGCAGCCAGAGGCGCACTCGAGTACCGCTGCCCCGCGCAGAGTCGACCTCCAACTGCCCCCCCACGCTTTCGGCCCGCTCACGCATGCTGATCAGCCCGAATGCACCTGTGTTGGCAGCCACTTGCAGCGGGTCAAATCCGATTCCGTCATCCTCTACCGTGAATAGAAACCGCTCACCCAAGTCCTCGATGCGCACCCATACGTGACTGGCACGGGAGTGCTTGCCGGCGTTGGTCAGTGCCTCTTGCACGATCCGCACCAGTTGTGCTTCGGCCCTGGGTTCGATCGCCAACCGTCCGAGCGCCTCGCCCTCCAGTTCCGCCCGGATCCCATAGCGAGTCGTAAAGTCACGTAGGAAACCTACGAGCGTGGAGAGCACCTCGGTACTCTCCTGCTGGCTCTTGCGCAGGCCGAAGATCGCCCAGCGGACCTCGTCGTAGGTAGCCGACGCCACCCGTGCGAGATCATCGAGGTCTGCCCAGGCGGTGGGGTCACTCTCCTGGGAAGTGTGGTCCTGCAGCAATCGTGCCCGCGAATAGATGTACCCCAGGGTTTGTGCGACGCTGTCGTGCAGTTCCCGTGCAATGCGTTCCCGCTCTTCATAAACGGCAAGGACTTGGGTGTGCTCATAGAGGCGGGCATTCTCAATGGCGATGGTCGCCTGGTTCGCCAGTCCCTCGAGAAGCCGGAGCGAGGAAGCCTCGGTCGGAAGGCCAGAACCCGCCACGCAAAGGTTTCCGATAACCCGGTTACTGACCGTCAGTGGTACCGAGCGGTGCTCAGTCGCCCCCGACATCAAAGGTAGCGGGCAGCAGCCGCACGCGTCTGTGGACCGTGCCGAAAGGTCTTCGGTGTCCACGCCACCCAGCAGCCCGCCCGGGTCGCTGCAAGCCGCCACGTAAGCATCATCGGGGGGGTCCCGCAGAAGACAGAGGATCGCGACGTCCGCACCAACGAGGCTGCGAGCCTGGTCGACGACCGTCTGCAGGATGTTGGTCAGGTCCAAGGATGAGAGAATGTCACGACTTACCCGGTAAAGGGCATCGGTCTCCTGCTCCCGCAGACGAGTCTCGCCCAGGGTCTTCTCCAGCGTGGTCATGGCTTCCTTCAGCCGCAGTTGCATGGTGCGAAATGCACCGGCCAGGATGCCAAGTTCATCCTGTCGCTCCACATGCACCTCGGCGTTCAAGTTGCCGGCTGCCACCTGACGAGCGGCATCGGTCAGGCTGGCCAGGGGGCTCGTGACAGCGCCCGTGTCCCACCAGGCATACGCTGCTGCGATCGCAACGGCCGCGAGACCGAACAGGATGAATTGCCACTGCAGGCCCGTTACGGGAGCCATCGCCTCTGCTTCTTCCTGTCCCAGACTGACAATCCAGGTGACCTGCTTCAGGGGTGCCGCCGCGATCACGTGTGGCTCGGTCAGCTTATTGTCCGTCACCATGACGACCTTGCGTCCCGCTCGCACCAGCTTTTTCAGGGTCTCGGGGTGCTCTCCCCGGGTAAACGCCATGCCCTGTTCGGTGGCCGTGAGCACGGTGCCAGTCTCGTCGACCAGCACGGCGTGGGCGGTGCGTCCGGACGGCAAGCCAGACATCAGGACGTTTTGGAGTTTGTCGCTCCTCAGGTCCACCAACCCCACCAGGAAACCGTCACCCGAGGTGGATGGCACCAGCGGCTGCACGAAAGCGGAGACAGGTGTGCCTTCAGCGGTCTTCAGGAGTCCCGTTACGGTCGGAGTGCCTTGGGCGATTGCCTCCTGCAGCTTCGGCTGGGAGAGCAGGGTATTGGCGTTGGCGAAAAGCCGTGCAGGCCAGGTGCTGATCACCTTGCCCTGACGGTCCAGCAACAGCAGGCCGGCGGACAGAATCGACAAATGGTCGTCCAGTCGATCAATGAGGTCGCTATCGGCCATCGGAGTCCCGGTAGGCGACGCGCGGATGCCCGTCTCGGTCAGGAAATGGATGCGGCTCATATCGGCCGCCAGATCAGTATCCAGACGGGCCGCCAGCAGTTCGGCCGTGCGGAGGCGTTCATCGAGCACGCTGGTCGTAGCCTGGCGAATAACGCCGATGCCGAGCAAACCCAGTGCCAGGAGGAGTCCGCCAATCGCTACCGAGGTGGAGAGAACTACACGCAACCGTAGACTTCGGCTGAGAGTTGTCATGGCCACGCTCCCTCGCGGACATTCCTGTTGCATAAGGTAATCGAGTCGATAGGTTTCTGAAGCTTCTCCGCCAACGCGGAAATCCCCTCTAAGAGCATATCCGAAAACCCACTCCTCAGCGGCGCACTCTCGATCCTCCGCCGCCAGCCCTTGAAGTAGCGGTCACCAGGGGCTCCAAGCCAACCTCGCTCA
>DAHVXO010000031.1 GCA_027356675.1 Symbiobacteriaceae bacterium
CGGCGATAGCGTTCTACCTCGTCCCACATGCGGGTCCGCACGGCCGGGTGCACGATGGCCTCCAGGGCCCGGCGCCGGGCCGGGTCAGTGAAGACCAGGGCGCCCAGCGCAGCCCGGTCCAGGGACCCGTCCGGGCGAAGCACGCCTGCGCCAAACTCGGCGACGATGGCCGCCGTGACTGGCGTGCCAGGCAACTGCAACTCGTGCACGATCGCGTCCGCGTCCACCACCGGCGCCCCGAGTTCCCGGAGCATCCAGCTGACCGTACTCTTCCCGCTGGCGATTCCGCCGGTCAGTCCGATGATGAGCATCAGCCTAGTCCCCCGGCTCGACCCGGAAGGCGGAGAACTTCTCCAGCGTAGCGTCTCGCAGGTCCTTCTCCGAAGTGACCTCCAGCCGCCAGTGCCCGTTGGCCAAGGGCCGCATGGCCATCTCTCCTGAGACGCCGGCGTGATCCCAGAGCTTGGTCGCGGTCTCACGCATGGCCTTCTCGCTGTCGAACTCGAATACGAGATATTGCACGTTCAGTCACCTCTTGCCTTACGTTTCCGGTATGGGCGGGCCGGTTCGGCGGCCACCGCCACGGATTCGCCCATGCGGCCCGGCCGGGCCCGCCTGGGCAGGAGTCTCGCTTCAGCAGGAGCGGGCTGGCAGGAGGGACAGACGTGCGTCCCCCGTTGCGCCACCGACAGCTTGATGATCGGGGTCGCGCGCCGGGGGCAGGGTTCGCCGGTCCGGTCGAAGACCTTCAGCTCGTCGTACATATCGCCGCGGGCGTCATCGCCTGCGAAGTAGAGCGAGAACGTGGTTCCCCGCTGCTCTACGGCCCGCTCCAGGATGGCCTGGATGCAGCCGTGTAGTCGGGTTAGCTCAACGGAATCAAGCGTCGCCGCACCCCGCTCCGGGTGAATGCGAGCGCAATAAAGCGCCTCATCGACGTAGATGTTCCCCAGCCCCGCTACCACGGTCTGATCGAGCAGGGCAGCCTTTACGGGCGATTTCCGGGTCGCAAAGGCGGCCTGGAGGACTGCAGGGGTGAACTCCGCCGACAGGGGCTCGGGTCCCAGGGCGGCGAGCCCCGGTGGCGACCCCTCGCCTTTGGGGCCCAACAGGTGAAACCCGCCGAACTTGCGCTGATCCTCGTAACGGACATCCACGCCGTCGTCCAGGTGGAAGATGATGTGGGTGTGCTTGTCCCGGGGGCGGTCCGGGGGGCAGGCGTAGAGTCTCCCGCTCATCCGCAGATGCCCGACCAGCCGGAGCGGTCCAAGTTTGAAAATCAGGTACTTCCCTCGCCGCTCGATGTCCGTGACCCGGGCGCCCTCCAGTTCAGCGCGGAAGGTGTCCGGATCCGGGTGGTAGATCTGGCGGGGAGTCAGGATCTCGACCTGCGCGATGGTCCGCCCAACTAGTTTATCATAGAGAATTCGCCGAACAGTTTCGACTTCCGGCAGCTCGGGCACGGACTACACCTTCTCCGCCGAGTACCAGTCGCGGCCGACCTTCACGTCGGCCTTGAGCGGCACATCGAGTTTCATGGCACCTTCCATCTCCCGTTTCACCAGGGTACACAGGGCGGGCACATCCGTCGCCGCGCACTCGAAGACCAGTTCGTCGTGGACCTGCAGGATCATCCGGGCCTTGAGCCCCGACGCCTTCAGCACTCGCTGGACGTTGATCATCGCCCGCTTCATCAGATCCGCCGCCGTACCCTGGATGGGCGTGTTGATGGCCATGCGCTCCGCATTCTGCCGCACCGTGAAGATGCGGTGGTTGATCTCGGGCAGCAGCCGCTTGCGGCCGTCCAGAGTGGTCACGTACCCCTTCTCGCGGGCCATGGCCTTGGTCTCATCCATGTACCTTTTGACGCCGGCAAACTTCTCAAAGTACGTGTCGATAAACTGCCTGGCCTCCGCCCGGCTAAGCCCCACGGACCGGGCGAGGCCGAAGTCGGTCTGGCCGTAGATCAGGCCGAAATTGACGGCCTTGGCCTTGCGCCGCATGTCGGGGGTGACCTGGCTCATCTCCACGCCCTGCACAATGGCCGCCGTGCGGGTGTGGATATCCATGTTCGTCTCGAACGCCTCTCGCAGGGCGGGGTCGCCGCTGTAATGCGCCACGACCCGCAGTTCGATCTGCGAGTAATCGGCGCTGACCAGCAGGTTGCCTGGGGCGGCTATGAAGGCCCGGCGGATCCGGCGTCCCTCTTCGATGCGGATGGGGATGTTCTGGAGGTTGGGCTCCTTGCTGGAGAGCCGGCCGGTCTCCGCCACGGTCTGGTAGAAAGTGGTGTGGATCCGGCCGTCCCGGGCGACGAGGGTGCCCAGGGCGTCGACGTAGGTCCCCTTGAGCTTGGTGAGGGTGCGCCAGTCGAGGATGCGGGCCACGACCTCGTGCTCCCCCGCCAGTTCCTCCAGGACCTCGGCGTCCGTGCTATAGCTGCCGGTCTTGGTCTTCCTGCCATGCGGCATCTGGAGCTTCTCGAAAAGCACATCGCCCAACTGCTTCGGGCTCCCGATGTTGAAGGACATACCCGCGAGCTGATAGATCTCCGCGGTGAGTTGCTCGATCCGGCGCTGGAGTTCCAGGCCCATCTCGGCCAGGGTTCCCTGGTTGATGCCAACCCCGGCCGCCTCAACCTCAGCGAGGACGGGCAGCAACGGCATCTCGATCTCGCGGAATAGTCGGAGCAGCCCCTGCTCCTCCAGGGCTGCCAGCATGTGCTCCCGGAGCCGTGGCAGCACGGAGGCGCGGGTCGCCCACGCGTCGGGGTAATCGCCCTCGGGTAGCTCGCCCAGGCCGTACTGGCGTGCAATATCGTCCATTCGATAATTGGTCCGGGCCGGGTCCAACAGGTACGCAGCCAGGGTCACATCAAACGCCGGTGGCTGCGGGTCGTGCCCATGGGCGTAAGCCCAGTTATAGAGCGGCTTGAGGTCGTGGCCGATGATGCCGCCATGAGACTCGAGCAGCGCAGCAAGACCCTCGACTGCGCCGCCGGTCGTCCAGAGGATCTCCGCCCCCACACCCACCGCCGCCCCCACCGGGCGCGGGCGGCCCGGGTCGTTGGCCGGGTTCGCACAGTTGGTCAGCAGGGCAATCTGTGGGGCGCCAGCACTCTGCTCCAGCCACCGGCCGAACTGCGTCAAATCCTGGACCGGCGTGGCATGGACCACGGGAGTGGCCGCTTGGGCCACCGCCGCCGCAGCAGCCTCGGCCTGCGGCGCCCCGTCGGGCGGAGTCACCTTGGATAGCAGCGAGCGGAACTCGAGCCGCTTGAAGAGGGCCATCGCCTCCACATAGTTGGGTGGCCGCACCTTGAATTCCGTCGGGCTGAATGTGACGGGCGCATCCCGCACGATGGTCGCCAGCCGCTTGGAGAGCACGGCCAGGTCCCGGGCCGCCTCTAACTTCTCCTTGAGGGCACCCTTGATCTCACCGAGGTGCTCGTAGACCCCTTCGACGCTCCCGAATTCGGCGAGGAGCTTCAGGGCGGTCTTCTCGCCCACGCCCGGTACGCCCGGAATATTGTCCGAACTGTCGCCCATAAGACCCTTAAGGTCGATGATCTGGGCCGGGGTCAGGCCGTACTCGGCCTTGAGCGTATCCGGGTCGTAGCGGACCACTTCGCTGATGCCCTTGCGGGTCATGACCGTGGTGACCGCCTCATCGACCAACTGGAGGGCATCGCGGTCGCCCGTGACCACTAACGTTGCGATTCCCTGCTCGGCGGCTTGTTTGGAGAGCGTCCCCAGCAGGTCGTCCGCCTCGAAGTTGTCGACCTGGAACCAGGGCACGTTGAGCGCCGTTAGCACCTCGCGCAACAGTTGCAGTTGGGGCTTGAACTCTGGCGGTGTCGCCTTGCGGGTGCCCTTGTACTCCGGATAATCGGCCGTCCGAAAAGTGGTTCGACCCTTGTCGAAGGCGACGGCCAGGTAATCTGGCTTCTCCTCGTCGCGGAGCTTGTATAGCATCGTCAAGAAGCCGTACACAGCATTGGTGAACGTCCCATCGCTGGTGGAAAAGAGCCTGAGCGCGTAAAAGGCCCGGTTGGCCAGGCTGTTACCGTCCAGCAGGACCAGTTTCTGCTTCAAGGCCAAACTTGTCACCTCTCTGAAAGACACACATAGCATGAACGAAATGCGCCCCTCTTAATTCAAGAAGGCCGCAGATAAGTCCTGCGCCAGGGGAAAAACCAGGGCCCCGGGTCACCCTGCCCAGTACGACTGCAAAGCCGGCAGGGCGAGTGAGCCGAGGCCGATTTATCCGGTGTGTCCCAACTCAATACCCGAAGGTGGCCTTGACCCGCACTTTCACCGAAATGACGGTGGGACTTGCAACCGGAAGGGAGCCAGTCTCATCGGCGAGTACCTCGGAGTGCTTGAGGTCCCCCAGGCTCCCGCCGTCCGCCGAAGCGACGACCGCTGCGCGCTGCCGGGCATTCTCCAGCGCCTTTGCAAGTGCCGACTGCCGGGCCGCCTCCATACCCGCCACCCCATAGGCAATGCCGTCCATGGAAGTTGCACCCGCACCCAGAGCGGCGTCCACCGCCGCATCAACCTTGGATGGTACCCTCAGAAGGGCGGTGATGCGCGCCCGCGCCTGGAACCCGGTTACGTGAGTCAGTCCGGCGTAATCCTGATAGGAATCCGGGACCACCTCCCGCCGGGAGGTCTCCACCTGATCCTCATCGAGGCCGGCGGCAACCAGCGCCGCTCGCACCCGCTTGACAGACGCGACATTCAGGGCCTCCGCCTCACGCCCGGAAGGCCCCGGTGTAACCACGCCAAAAGTTAGAACAACCTGGTCCGGGTGGACCCGGACCTCCCCCTCGCCGATCACCGTCACCAGGTGATCCGGCGCGGTAACCGCCGGGGTGCTCGGCTTAGGCCTGCCCGTGATCATGAGGATCACGGCGACCAACAACAGCGAGCCCGCCAGCACGGCGAAGTGCTGTGGCTTCAAAGGCGGCAGTCAACTCCTACTGGGCCGACTTCTCAAGAACGACGACAATCGTGGCCTCCGAGGACCGCTTCATCACCTGATCGTAATCAGCACGGGTCTGATCCGATTCGGCCTTGACCTGGTCCAGTGCCTCGACGGCTGCGGCCACGTCAGCCGAGCCAGCCGCCGTGGCAGCCGTCTTGACCATTTGCTCCCGCCGGCTATCCAGCACTGAAAGCTGGGAATACAACCGCTGGATCGTGGGGGCAAGGTCGGCTGAAATCGGTTCGTTCTCGGTTACGTTCGGGCCGAGGATCTTCTTGATCACGGCAAGGTCCGTCGCCACCATGGCGGCCGGTACCCGAATGGTCAACTCAGTCGGGCTGGGCGCCTCTGCCCGGGACCCGTACTTGGCCATCAGCACGGCTGAGGTTACGGCGGGGTCCACAACCTTGGCCGAGAACGAATAGCGATAAACGTTCTTCTTGGCGCCGGTCTGCATGGCCGGCAGGTCCTTTACGTACGACACTGTATGCGCGGACAGGGCGGACGGCACCACCGAACCCAGCGCTGCAGGGTTCGCCACCGCCACCTGGGCCTGCGGCGGCTCGACCTCGGTGCCCCCCTTGGCAGACTCCCCGGGCGTCTTGGTTTGCGTGCCCGGATCCGCCCCCGTGGTGCTCCCGCCGCGGGGCTGGGTCGCAGGCTCACTCGTTCCAGCACCACCGCCTGTGACCGACGTGGCGACCTCGCCCTTCGCAATTGTAGCCGTCTGGCTGACCGCATATCCCGGCGGCAGCTGATTTCCGTCCCTGTTGAAGCTGGCCAGGCTCACGACCAACACGGCGGCAGCCGCAGCGGCGGGCAGCGCCCAGTCATGCAGGTGGCGCTGCCAGGCAGTTGCACTGGCGGCGGGACGCACGGCGACCGGGGGACCCAGGGCTACAAGCCGTTGATGAAGCTTCGCGTGGAAATCTACAGGTAGTTCGACTTCTTCGAGTCCGGCAACCAACGCGGCTGTCTGACGGAGGGAGTCCCCTTCATCCGCACAGACATGGCAACGCCGCAGGTGCCGCTCCACCCGGAGCAATTCACCTGGCGAGAGTTCACCATCCAGATAGGCGGACAGCAGTCCTTGCACTCCGTCACAGGTCATTGGAACGTCGCCTCCTACCGCTGTAGACGACCCTGGGGGTCAAAAGTTCCACGCTGCCAAACATTTCTTTGAGCGAATTTCGTGCCCGGCTTAATCGGGACTTTACGGTCCCGAGGTTGATACCCAATGCATCGGCGATCTCATTATATGAATATCCCTGGATATCTCGCATGACCACGACTACCCGGTACTCCTCATCCAGGGCACTGATAGCCTCCTGGACAGCCCGTTGCGTTTCCACCCGTTCCAGTACCTGCTCGGGACCATCGGTCTCAGCGGCAAACTGGCGGGCTAGCTCTCCGTCATCGACCAGCACCGTCTCATCGAGAGAGGTGACCCGCTGCCGTGACCGCTTCCGCAGTTCATCGAGGCAGGCATTCTGTACGATACGAAAAAGCCAGGTAGTAAAAGAGGAGTCTCCACGAAATTCGGAGAGTGAATTGTAGACCCGTATGAAGGCCTCCTGGGCAACGTCGCCGGCGTCTTCGTGGTTGCCGGTCAGCCGGTACGAACGGTTGTAGACCGCTTTCTCATACTGGCTGATAAGCCGCTCAAACGCCTCAACGTCTCCCCGCTTCGCCCTCTCTACGAGGAGCTCGTCGAGGGACTTCGACACCTGGTTCACTCCTCCCCCGGTGCGGGGCAATGATGCAGACGGACGCGGTGGGCACATTGTTCCCAACTCACCCCAACAATTTTGCCGAAAACTGTCGAGATAGGTCCAAAGCGACGATTGCCGCTATCAGTAACGTGCTGAAATATTTTATCCGACTTTGGGATTTACGTAAAGTCAGCATCCTGCGACCCCACCAAGATACGTGCGGGCAACCGCCAGGATGACATTGCTGTGGTGTTGCAAACCGTTTAGCTTCTGTGCTATGATTAATCGGCACAATCGCCGGAGTGGTGGAATGGCAGACGCGCTCGACTCAAAATCGAGTGGGGGAGACCCCGTGCCGGTTCGAGTCCGGCCTTCGGCACCAGAGTTCAGCAAGGGCTGCAGGGTTTGACCCTGTAGCCCGTTTTTTTCATGCGTGCCAGCACCTTGCCGCCAACCCGGTATGCCTGTACAATCGGCATAAATGGGTGACAATTCGCCTGGGCTAAGTGCTGGGCCTCTGCACCGAGCGCCCCGCGTGACCCGCATACTGATTTTTATCCGTTATTACGGTATGATTAGTCCCGTCATCCAGATGGAGGGATCTACGTGGCATACGTCCTGGTCGCAGAAGATGACTACGACATCGCCCGCCTTATCGAATTTCAACTGCGCTATAGCAGGTATGAGGTCACCCTCGCCGCCGACGGTGCCGAAGCGCTCACGAAGGCCAGAGGGCGCATCCCCGACGTGATTCTCGTAGATTGGATGATGCCGGTGATGGACGGGCTGCAAGTTATCACGGCCATCAAGCAGGACCCGGACTTGCGCCGCGTTCCTGTCATTCTGATGACCGCCAAGGCCCAGGCGCAGGACGTGCGGGCAGGCCTGGAGGCCGGCGTGTCGGCCTATCTGGTCAAGCCCTTTCCACTGGAGCAACTGATTCAAACGATCCAGGGGGTATTGGCGTGAGGCGGAAGCGATATCGGTGGGATACGGGGCTGCGGTTCCGGGTGCTGGGCCTCCTGGTCTTCCTCCTCTCCCTGGTTGTCGGACTGGGTGCGACCCTCTCCTTCACGTTTGTACGGTTGGAGGCGCTGCAGCAGCGGGCCGACCTGACCCGTGCCAACGTGGTGCACATGGAGCAGGTCCAGGGTGCTTTCGCTGAGATGACCTCCGCACTTCGGGGCTATCTCCTGGCCGGCCAGGATGTTTTCCTGCAGCCGTACGCCTCCGCTCAAACACGCCTGGACTACAGCATGGCGCAGCTTAAAGCCTCGGCAGGGACCGACCCGGGGCAGAATGCCCGGCTTTACCAGATCAGCGAGTTGGTAACCCGGTGGCGGGAGAACGTCGCCGACCCTGAGATTGCGGCCAAGCGTGCCGGCAGGCCTGACGCTGGCAAGATCGTCATTGAAAGCGGCGGGCTCAACTATATTGAAGAGATTCGCAAGGCGGCTACCGCCTTTGCAACCGTCGAGTCCGACCGGCTGGAACGGGAAGTGACCTCGACCCGTCAGGCATCCTCCAACATGCAGACTGCGACCTGGGTCGGGGCTGGCCTGGCGGCCGCGTTCGCTCTGGTCGGCTTTGTAATCTTCGCCCGCAGCGTCACCCGATCCACGGATGCGCTGGTCAAGGCGGCCGAGCTCATCGCGCGCGGAGAGCGGGGCGTTATGGTGGAAGACACCCTGGATGGCGAACTTCAGATCGTAGCAGAAGCCTTTTCGTCTATGAGTGTGACGCTTGCAGCGCAAGAAGAGGAACTCAAGGCCCAGCAAGAAGAGCTGGTGGCCCAAAACGAGGAACTGCTCGCCCAACAAGACGAGCTTCAGTCCCGCGCACAGGTGTTGGAACGGCAGGAGGCCAATCTAAGCCGCCTTAACCGGATGGGCACGGCCATGATTGGTACCATCGAAATGGCGGAGTTGGGCGACCTCATCGTCGATGAGTATATCGACCTGTTCGACGGGACGGCCGGCGCCCTCCTCCTGGCTGCGGAATACAGCGACCGGATGACGGTCCAGACCGAGCGGTGGCTCAACCCGGGCTGGCGTGGCAGGACTGTGCCGGTCTCCGGCCCGCTGGCCCGCTGCTTCAACCGTTCCGAGCTGACCGTTGCCTGATACCCGGACACGGTCTGCCGTATCACGACCTGGCAGACCGAAGTGCCTGTCGTCCAGGAGATATACATCCCCTTGGTCCACACTGGAAGGGTGCTGGCGGTGGTCATCGTGGCGGGCATGACGGCGGTTTCGCCGCAGCCCGAGGCTGAAGCGCTCTGGGGGGGCCTCGCCCGGCAGGCGAGCACGGCCCTGGCGGCCGCCATGAAACACCTGGAGGTCAGCTATGCCTTCCAGACCCTGCAGGAGCAAGCTGCCCAGGTAGAGGAACTCAACGCCCAACTCGAATCGGAGCGGGACCGGGCAGCGGCCCAGCTAGACATCTACCTCTCCATCGTCTCCACGATGAAGGCGGGGGCGTGGCTGACGGACACCGGCGGCAACCTGCTGGTGGTCAACTCCACCTTCCGCGACTTCTTCGGCGAAGTGCCGCTCGACGGGGACATGGACTCCGTTCTGGACACAATCACAAAGCTGTTGCCGGAGGGCGATACCTTCCCAGCAACCGTTCGCTCACTCGTCCAGTCGCGTGACCAGACCGGGGAAGGTTCCATCCGCCTGCGCAGCGGCTACGTGCTGCAGTGGTCGTCGGCGCCCGTGGGGCGGGAGCACGACCTGGTCGGCCGTCTCTTCACGTTCCAGGACGTGACCGAGTTGGCTGAGCTGGATCGCATGAAGTCGGAGTTCGTTAACACCGTTTCGCACGAGCTGCGTACGCCGCTGACCTCCATCATGGGCTATCTGAGCCTGATCATGCACGAGCAGGCCGGCCCGGTGCAGCCGCAGCAAAAGGAGTTTCTGGAGGTCGTGCTGCGCAACACCTCCCGGTTGTCGAACCTGATTAATGACGTGCTAGACATTCAGCGGATTGAGTCGGGCCGCAGCCCGCTGCAACGCAAGCCGGTCTCGCTGCCCCGCATCGTGCAACAGGCCGCGGATACTTTCCGCATGGCTGCGGAGCAAAAGGGGCTGGCCTTCAAGGTCACCCTGCCCAAGGATGACCTCATGTCAGTCTCCGGCGATCCCGAGCGCCTGATGCAGATTGTCTCCAACCTGCTGAGCAACGCCGTGAAATATACCCCGCAGGGGAGCGTCAACGTGGCGGTCACGGGTGCCGCGGGCTCGGTCGTCCTGACGGTTGAAGACACGGGCGTCGGCATCCCCGCCTCCGAGCAGCAGCGGGTCTTTGAGAAGTTCTACCGCGGTGAGAACAAATACGCCCGGAAGGCCGGCGGCACTGGGCTCGGGCTCTCCATCGTCAAGGAACTGGTCGAGGAGCATGGCGGCAAGCTCAAGCTCGAGAGTGACCCTGACAAGGGCACCCGCTTTACCGTGACCTTTCCCACGATCGCCTGACAGGAAGAGGTGACCGTCCATCGGTACGGAAGAGATTGAGGGGATCCTGGTTCACGCCTTCATCGATCTGATTCAGGAGCGCAAGGCTGCCGGGAAGCGTGAACTGGCGGCGACGATGGAGACGATCGCGACATGGCTTTCCAACCGCACCCGGCTGCCGGTGACGCCACAGCATGTACAGGGCCTGACACTGGCCTTGCGAGACGGATTGATCATCAGCGTGGGCGGGGCCGGTATCGGACGGCCGAACAGCTATGACACCCGCGAGGCAGAGATGGGCATCGACGCCTTTTGGGACCAGGTGGACGCCTTTCTATTGGTCTGGCGCATGCCGGGGCGGCAGAAACTGATCATGAAAGACCCCAGCGCCTGAACAGCGTTGGGGTCTTTTCGTCGTGGTCAGGCCTTGTCTACTGTCCCCTGGGACGCGGCAGCCTCTGAGCCCGGGCCGCTCGCCAGCCAGTCAGCGTCCCCTTCGTGCCCGGGGTCGGGCAGCCGAAGGGTGAAGCAGACCGTGCCCTCCAGCATGTGGTAGGCGTGATCCGTTCGGATGACCGTCCGGCCATTCTTGGCGTGCAGCTGGAGAAAGTCCCGTGGGCCCTTGACCTGCACTTCGGTGATCCATGGATCCACCACGAACTCCTCGGCCCGTGTCAGGCCGGGGAGAAGATTCAGTTCGTCGTAGGGATTTGGCCGGGACACCACGGTGCCGCTGGACCTGGGATCGAGCCGTAACCGGTAGCATGTGGTCCCGTCCAGCAGGAAGCAGGTGTCCCCGACTCGGATCACCGGCCGCTCCGTCTGGACGTGCAGCTGCAGCAGTTCTTTGACCGAGCCCACTTCTGCGACAGCCGTGTCGCCTGGCAGTTCGAAGGACCCGGCTGTGATCAGGCTCGGTCCCAACTTGGCCAGTTGCGCCCGCACATCCGGCTTGCGCCGGCGCAGGAGTGCGAGGACCAGTGCCAGGACCAGCGAGGCCGCCAGGGCACCCAGCGACACCTGGCGGAGCAGGGCCACCCGCACGTCCGAACCGAAGAACGATACCGTGATCGGCACCGTCCGAGTCTCGACGAGGTTCTTGTCGTGGCTGACCGTTCGGATGTCATCCAGGTCCGTGGTGGTCGATCGCATGGATACCTTGAACTCAGGGTTGTTGAGGACCTGGACGGGCTGACGCAGCCCTTCCGCCTCCACGGTGAAGACCGGGTGGATCATCAGGTCCAGCGGCTCTAAGGAGAGCCCCATCTGTTGGCGGGTGGTCTCCAGGTCCGCCAGCAACTGGCCGACCGGCACCTTGAAGCTGGCCACGCCCGAAACCTCGCGACCGGCGACGGTCTGGCTCTGCACTTGCGCCAGCGGGTAGGGTTTCTCCCAGACGCCTGGGACCACCAGCGTCCCGTCCACTTTCATGCTCCACTTGAGTGCGGTCGGCCGATCCGCCTCGAAGCGGTACGGCACCCTCACATCGATGAAGTCAACAAACTTGCTGATCAGGACGCGCCGGTAGACCGGTGGTTCCACCGGCTGCTTACTCCTGGTGAGCTGGTCCGCGGTGATCAAAGAGGACGGGTAGAACTTGTCTGGTTTCACCTGAGCCGAAAAGTCGAAACCTACCTGGCTCTTATACGTATACCAGGCTTCAGACGTCCTGGCCTCGACCGGCATGGCATATACGCGCAGGAGTCCGGCCAGGCTGATCAGGCTGATCAGCGCTGCGAGTATGAGCGGGATGGGGGAGAACGGTGGACGTGGTCGAGCCGAAATGGTTCGCACTGCCACGAGCCGGCCTCCTTTCTTGGTGGTTGTCGGGGTTACTCAGTGCATGAAGCGCAGTGACAGTCGCGTGCGGATGCGGGAGAGCGCCGCACGGTTCTGATCGTCGACGAGGGCGATCAAGAGCATCAATAGCGCAGGAACGGCCGCTGCGACAATCACTGCGAGCCCCACGCTGATGTGGGACAAGGCCAAAAGCCACGTCGGCGGCAACAGCGGCAGGAACACGCCCATCGTAACATAGGACTCATGCTTGCCCAGATCGGGATTGGCGATTGTGAGCGCCAGCGACTGCTTTCCATGGGGCGCAAGCATGACCCACTCCGGTGCGTATCGCATGTAGGGATCTGAGGACTGAAAGATGATGATGAGGGGCAGCGGCGAGGGATTGCTCACCGGCACGGATTCCATGTGCCGCTCGCCGAGCAGATACTCGGTATCGTTGATCCAGTTCAGGTGCCGCTGTGCGATTACCTCATACTGGACCAGTTGCCGCTGGCTCAGTGTCCAGGCTGGGATCAAAGTGGAGAGAAAGACCGCCCCAGAAAGGCCCAGATAGAGTGACAGCACTGCTGTACCTGACGCGGTGGACCGCCTCTGCAGCCGGAACTTCGGCAGCTTCACGCGGGGTTTGACATCCATGACCAGCAGATAGAGACCCATGGCCAGGGCGACGCCTGCCACCACCGGGCTGGAGAGCGGCCCCTGGTCGATGCTCAGCAATCCCAGGCGCGGCAAGTGGAGGGCCCCGTCCTGCCACTGGGGAACCACCCCTGCGATTTCCCGTGGGAAGACCCGGTCGGGATCGCTAACGGGGTTGTTATCGCCCTTGGTGACGAAACCCTCCGCCGCATTGCCTTCGATGATCCGGTGGACGATCCAGTCCCGATTCTGCGGGGTCTTGAAGACCACGATATCCCGTTCCTTCACCGCCGGCACCACCCAGGTGGGCAGCACGACGATCAGGTCACCAGGCTGCAGGATCGGGATCATCGACCCAGTGGGCACAGCGGCCATGAGCACGGGGCGCCCGAAGAGCCCACCAGTCAGGATGGCGACGCTTCCGGCGACCAGCAGCCACAGGGCGGCTGAAAGGAACACCCCTAGCTGCTTCATACGCGATTACCTGGTAGCTGTGATGATGATCGAACCACTCTGGGCTGCAGCCAACGTGCCACCGTTAGTTACAAAGGTGGATGGTACGGTCACGACCATCTTGACTTCGAGGCTTGTGGCGCTTGCCAGGGTGGTGCCACTGATATCAGCGTTGGCTGGAGTCTTCAGGGCCAACGTGGTGCCACCCGTGAGGCCTGCCGTCGAGTAGGACAGGGTAACCGTGGCACCGCTGTTGTTGGTGATCTTGACCACGTCTTCGTAGGTGTAGATGCTGTCCGGCTGCATCTTGTCGTTGACCGTGATGATCAGCTTACCATCGGTGATGACCGAACTAACACCGGGATCCGGAACGGTGGCGGCTGCGAATGCCAACCCCGAAGCACTGGTCGTGTCCACCGTCATCGACATGCCGTTGGTAACCACGGCGGTCCGGAAGGCCAACGCATTCACCGCCACTGCCATCGCAACCAGGACCACCGCGAAACCCATCAGTTTTGTAAGCCTCATGACCCCTGCCTCCTACGTAATTCAACGTGCTCCGTCCATATTACAGCCGCCGGCCGACACAACCGGAAAGGCGACTAAGGACACGTTGCCGACTTGGTACTCGAAACCTGAACCCCAAAGTTTCCACTGGCGTCCACCTGTGTGGATGCCTGCCACCAGAAGTCCAGAACCATCTGATTGCTGGTTGGCGCAGGCTGGAGCTTGACCTTGTTTCCAACGATCTGCATTCCGCCGGCCCCCGCCAGTTGTATACCAGGGGTGACCCCCCCTGTGAGTCTCCCATAGATTGCCGTCAGATTGGTGGGAGAGCCACTGCTGACGTAAACCGAGACGTCCTGGCAGGTGGTACTGTTGTTGGTGATGGTGAAGACCTGCCGCATCTGAAAGATGTCGGCCGCCACACTGCCGCGGGCGGGCTGGAAAGAGTGGTTGGCAACGCCGGATCCCTTTCGGAAGTCAATCTGCAGGATGCCGTTTGCCATGCTGACCTGGTTAACCGCATTGCCTGTGCCGGCGGCCAGGGCGAGCGCTGCACTGCCCGTATTCACAACCTGGATGGTCAACCCCTCGGTAACAGTCGCTCCTCGGTAGGCGCTCACATTTACGAGTGAGAGCAGTGCTGCCAGCAGAAAGGTGATCACGAGGGGAAGGCGAAAACCGGACAAGCTGTCACCTCCCGTCACACGCAGGCCGTTGGAGTGGAACTGTTGTCGACAGTCAGGACACCTGAGAACTGGATAACAGCGTAGAGATCTGACTGGTCAATCGTCCCGCTGTATACGTTGGTGACGTTGCTGGAATTGGCGTTCGGGGTGGTGAATGTCACCGACACACAGACGCCCTGCGCACCCGCCGGAACGGAGGCTGAATTCGAGACCGTGAGCCCGGGCGTTCCGGAGACGAGACCCCACGCAATGGTTACCGGAGTCCCCCAGTTGTTGGTACAACGGAAGTAATTACCCGTAAAGTTTTGCCTTTTCTTCATGGACTGGGGAGTAGGATCTTGCGTGCACAAGATGAACGGGGTATCGGTAGAATTCGGATTCGTGGTGGGATAAAACGTCCCGGCACTGGCGTTGGTGACCACCGCCGACTTGAAGCCGAAAGTCAGAGGAACCAGCGGCATGAGCCCGACCAGAGCGATGAGGAGGCTGGCCACTGCCAGGACCTTGCGCAGAACATCCACGTAGGTTCACCCTCTTGTGTTCCAAAGGCCTCACTGGGCCCATCAACCTATATGAATCCATGGACATTCGAGTCATTTACTGTCTATTGATATAGAACATTCACTTTAGCATATCATATCATGTACATCCAAGATTTGTCTAGCGTTCAATGATACCGATAATTGCCATGATTTTGTTAAGCCCTGACAAAGGGATCCCCGCATTGCCGTATGCTCTAGTTATCGGACCGGGTCCCATGACTGTTAATAGGTGCCAATGTTATCGCATATTCAAAGGGATCATTCCAAGTCAAATGAATCGCCCCCGGCGAACTCTTCGCCGGGGGCGGTCATATGGCGGCTAGCGTCTAGATGATCCGAAGCTCGTCGGTCCAGATCTTGGGCGGCGAGAGCTTGACGAGCTTGCGGGCGACTTCCTGGTAAGCCTGTGCGGCCGGATGCGTTTCGTTGTCGGCGACGATTGGATCGCCGACGTCCGACCCTAGCCGGATGTCCCCCACCAAGGGGATTCGACCGATCACCTCGCACCCGAGGTTGGCGGCCAACGCCTGGGCGCCGCCCCGGCCAAAGATCTCATGCTTTTTGTCGCAGTTGTCGCAGACGAAGTAGGCCATGTTCTCGATGACGCCGACAATCCGTTGGTTGGTCCGCTGGGCCATGGACCCAACCCGGCTCGCCACCTGAGCGGCGGCAGCCTGTGGCGTGGTGACCAACACCAGGTCGGTATTGGGCAGCATCTGGCTCACGGAGAGCGCCACGTCGCCGGTCCCCGGCGGGAGGTCGATCAGCAGGTAATCCGGCTTGCCCCACTGGACGTTGGTCAGGAACTGCTCAATCATCTTGCCGAGCATGGGGCCGCGCCAGATGATCGCCTGATCCTCAGGCACCAGCGATCCGGCGGAAATGAACCGGACTCCGTGCCCCCAAACCGGCAGCAGGGTCTGCTCGTCGAGCTGCTCGGGGCGCGACATATTGCCCATCATGCGGGGAATGGAGAAACCATAGATGTCGGCGTCGATGATGCCGACTTCGTAGCCCTGCTTCTTGAGCGCGACGGCCAGGTTGACCGTGGTGGTCGACTTGCCCACGCCGCCCTTGCCGGAGGCCACACCGATAATCGTGGTCCGGGTGGCCAGCTGCATGGTGCTGCCCATGGCGTCGCCATGGGGAGCGGCAGTGCCCCGCACCTTCGCAGCCACCGCCGCCTTCTCGGCGTCGTTCATGGCGCCGAAGAGGGTGGTGACCTGCGCGACCCCGGGGAGCTTCTTGAGAGCCGTTTCGACGTCCTGCTCGAACTTGAACTTGAGGGGGCACCCCTTGACGGTCAGGTTGATGGTGACGGCAATGTGCTCGCCATTGATCTGAATGTCCTTGACCATGTCCAAGGTGACAATATCCCTGTGCAACTCAGGGTCGTTGACGGATTTGAGTGCGTCTAACACCTGTTCCCGGGTCACCGCCATAGTTCTGTTCCTCCCGAAGCCCTATGCGAGCGGCCTAATGTATTCTTTCCGGTTCATTATGACTGAAACCACGCCAGTGCGTGGTGATTCTAGTCACAGTGCCGGCTATCCCTTCTGACGACTGCCGCCCGAGTGCGAGTACGGGCGGCGGCATACTACCGCACGTGGGTCTGGCCCCGGAACACAATGCCGCGGGCAACGTCGAGCGTGACGACCGTGCCGTCGTGAATGCACGTGGTGGCGCCCTCAGCGCCCACAATGACCGGCTTGCCCAGTGAGAGTGCCACGACCGCAGCGTGGGATGTGAGCCCACCCTCCTCGGTCACAATGCCAGCGCACCGTTCCATGGCAGGGATGTACTCGATGTCCGTCACGGTAGTGACCAGGATGTCGCCGGTCTCAACCTTGGCCAGGTCCGCATCGCTAATCACGAGGCGCGCATGACCCGTGGCCGGCCTGAGTCCGATGCCGGTGCCTCTGACCAGCGTATCCGCCACGGTATGTACTTTAATCAGGTTGGTCGAACCCTGCACGCCCGCGGGCACGCCTGCCGTGATAACCACCAGGTCGCCATTCTCCACCAGACCGGAGTCCAGGGCGCCCTCGACTGCTCGGTCGATGAGGGCATCCGTGTCCTGCGCCTCTTCCTTGATTACCGTGACCACACCCCAGACCAGTTGGAGCTTACGGACCACTGATGCCTCAGGGGTCACGGCGATGATCGGGCAGCTGGGCCGGTACTTCGAGACCATGCGGGCGGTGAACCCGGAGTGAGTCGCCGACACGATAGCGGCAGCGCCCAAATCGGCTGCAGTCGCAACCGTGGCGTGCGAAATCGCTTCGGTGATGGTGTCAAGGGGGCCCGTCAGGCGCTTGCGACGCAGGATGTTCTCGTAGTCCAGGGCCTCCTCCGTGCGCCGAGCGATGGTCGCCATGGTATGCACGGCCTCCACCGGGTACTGCCCGGCCGCGCTCTCGGCCGACAGCATGATGGCGTCCGTGCCATCCAGAATGGCGTTGGCCACGTCCGACGCCTCCGCCCGGGTCGGACGGGGCTTGATCACCATCGATTCGAGCATCTGGGTGGCAGTGATGACGGGTTTGCCAAGCTGGTTAGACCGTTCGATCATTTTCTTCTGCATCAGCGGGACCTCTTCGGCCGGCACCTCCACCCCAAGGTCGCCGCGGGCAACCATGAGGCCGTCTGAGACCATCAGGATGGCGTCCAGTTCATCGAAGCCTTCCTGGCTCTCAACCTTGGAGATGATGTGCTGATCGCCCCCCGCCTCCTCCAGGACGCGCCGGATATCCAGCACGTCGGCGGCCTTGCGAATGAAGGAGCCCGCGACGAAGTCAACGCCCATGCGAACGCCGAAGCGCAGGTCGTCGATGTCCTTGGTGGCGAGCGCCGGCAGAGAAACCTTGACCCCGGGCAGGTTGACCTTCTTGCGGTCGGAGAGTTGACCACCCACGACGACGCGGGTGCGGATCTCGGTGTCGGTCACTTCAGTGGCTTGCAAGGTGATGTTACCGTCGTCCAGCAGGACGAGGCCGCCCACGGGAACATCCTTGACGATGTGCGGATACTGGACCCAGACCCGCTCTTGGGTACCCGTCACTTCCTGCGTGGTGAGGGTGAATGCATCGCCCTCATTGAGTTGGATCTTGCCATCCTGGAAGAGACCAATCCGGATCTCCGGGCCCTTCAGATCCATCATGATCGCGATCGGACGGCCTGTCTGAGCTGCCGCCGCACGGATTGCCTCAATGCGCCGCTTGTGGTCATCCTGGGTGCCGTGGCTGAAGTTGAGGCGAGCGACATCCATACCGGCCTCGATCAGTTTGACAAGCATTTCGACGGTATCGCCTGCGGGTCCGATGGTTGCTACGATTTTGGTCTTCCGCACCCTGCTACCCCTCCTTCGCTCAAATGGCCAGCATCTCGGCTAGATCGACGAGTTCGCGCGGGATTGGTTTACGCTGACCCAGGGTCATCTCGAATGGTCGTGCGACAACGTCTTTGCCAGCGGTACCCACGAAGACGCCGCCCTGTCCGTCCGCCAGGAGTTCGGCGGCGCGCGCACCGAGCCGGGAGGCCAACATGGCATCTACGGCTGTGGGCGCCCCGCCCCGCTGGATGTGGCCGAGCACCGTGACACGGGTGTCGAAGCCGGTCTCGGCCATGATGGCCTCGCCGATCTTGACGCCCTGGCCGGCCCCCTCCGCCACAACGATCAGCGAATGGGCCTTCCCCCGTTCGAAGCCCCGCCGGAGGCGGGCGACCACCTGGTCGAGAGTCAGCGGGTACTCAGGGATCATGATGGACTCGGCGCCGCCGGACAGGCCGGCTGCGATAGCGATCCACCCGCTGTCGCGTCCCATGACCTCCAAAACGAAGGTGCGTTCGTGGGATGTGGCCGTGTCGCGGATCTTTCGAATGGCGTCCAGGCACGTGTTGACGGCTGTATCAAAGCCGATCGTGTCGTCGGTGCCGAAGATGTCATTGTCGATGGTGCCCGGGATGCCAATACACGGTACACCTGCTTGGGTCAGCTTCATGGCGCCCCGGAAGGAACCGTCGCCGCCGATAACGACCAGTCCCGCGATGCCCGCCTGCTGGATATGGGCCAGGGCTTCCGCCTGCCCCTCCGGCTCCTTGAAGCGGTCACTGCGGGCCGTGCGCAGAATAGTCCCGCCGCGATGGATGATGTCACCGACCGAACTTAAGCCTAGCGGAACAAAATCGCCAGAAATGAGTCCGGCGTAACCCCGCCGGACTCCAACTGCTTCAAGGCCAAGGGAGAGGCCACGCCGAACTACTGCGCGAACGGCAGCGTTCATGCCGGGAGCATCGCCCCCGCTGGTGAGAACGCCGATCTTCTTCAATGAACTGCCTCCTTACGTGCACATTACTTCTTAAAGGGGCTGCGTCCGAGTGTTTCGTTCAGGATCTCGTTGGCCTCGCGGGCCTCGCCTTCGGGCACCATTAACTCAAAATGCGCACCGCCCGCTGTCGTGGAGAGTCCGGTCGGGCGAAGACTGACCAGGATTCCCTCACGTGACAGGGCATCTTTCAGCGTTTCTGCCGATTGTTTATTGGGCGCAATATAGATGACGGTCCACACCTAAGAGTCGCCTCCTTCTGGATCCAGCGGCCGCCGACGCACGCCGGGTCGCCCGGTTTCGAGGCGGGGGCCTGAGGCGCGATTTAGTATGCGCCTCCTGCTCCTCGAAAGCCTCTACGCGGAGAATCCGAATCTGTGCGCGTGATAGAGGAAAGGCGAATCCAGTTGCTGCTGGTAATTCGAATCGCGTTGCGGCATTTCCTTCTAGCACAACATCACTTTGTTAGGGCTCGATACAAAAGTCACCTCCAGGGACGTAGCCCCTCACACATTCTGCAGGAAGCCGGGCACAAGCAGAGAATTCTTTGCGCTGGAATCCAATAGCGCCACTGTCTGTGAAAAACGAGGTGTGCCATCCAAATGAACGATCTACTGCAGCGCATGGAGACAGCACGGGAGGCGATTGTGGCCCGGGGCGGCGCCGGTCCGAAGGTCGGGCTGATCCTTGGCTCCGGCCTCGGTGACCTGGCTGACCGCATCGAAGATCCCGTGCGCATCCCCTACGCTGAGATTCCCCACTTCTCCGTCAGCACCGCTCCCGGCCATGCCGGACGCCTGGTAATCGGGAAGCTCAGCGGCCAGCGGGTGGTAGCCATGCAAGGCCGCGTGCACTATTACGAAGGCTACACCATGCAGCAGGTCACTTTCCCGGTGCGGGTGATGAAGGCGCTGGGGTGCGAGTCCCTGATCGTAACATGCGCGTCCGGCGGCCTGAACCCGGGTTTTAGCGCCGGTGATCTCATGCTGATTGTGGATCACATCAACATGATGGGCGAAGACCCACTGCGGGGGCCCAATGCCGAGGGTCTGTGGCCCCGCTTCCCGGCCATGGTGGGGGCCTATACACCACATTTGCAGGATATCGCCAGAGATGTGGCGGCCGAACTTGGCATCGACCTGCGGCAGGGCGTATACTCGCCCATCGCCGGACCGTGCTATAACACCAGTGCGGAACTGCGGATGCTTCAGCTACTAGGCTGGGATTTCGCAGTCAGAAAATTAGTTTTACCGTCGGCGACGAGGGGGCTTTTTTCGAG
>DAHVXO010000037.1 GCA_027356675.1 Symbiobacteriaceae bacterium
ATGCCACCGAAGCCTCCAGCGTGCTGATATGCAGTGCGTTCCCGGCGACCAGGCGAGCGCCGTTCACGGGTTCATCGCCCGTGGAGATTGCGTTCCCGGTGCCGTACTCGAGCTCTGGTTCGGCCCTGCCGTAGCCGGTCTTCAGCGCGACCTGTTTGTCGGTATCGATTCGATGTCACTCCTGTCGAGTCGCTCATGCTTGCGTGAAGTAAGGAGGGATAACGCTTCTAGTTCGACAAGATTCGACGAAGCTCCTGCCTCGCCGGGTTGATCTAGAAGGACTTGGGCGCCTGGAAGACCAACGCCACCACTGGCATGTCGCCCTGGTTCGCGATGGCGTGCTGAACACCGGGGCGAGCCAAGGCCGCCTCACCAGGGTTGAGAGTTCGCACCTCGTCGCCGATTTGCACGGTCGCCACGCCCTGCCAGACCACGTAGTATTTGTCGTTGCCGGCGTGGGTGTGCAGCTTCTGGCTCTGCCCGGGAAGCAGGCAATACACGTCGAGTGCGGAGAGCGGCGTCTCGAACAGGTTGTTCTTCTGGTATTTCTCTGCGGCGAACCGCGTAGCAGCATCAATTGTGTGATAGGACATACAGACCACCTCTTCGGGATGAACTCCCCATATTTGAAGACCGTGTGTTCACATTGTGTGGCTTCGCCTGCGCATGAACCAGATCACTGCAAGGGTGATCGTAAGGAGCAAATACACACCCACGCTCAGATCGACAAGAAGTCCGCCGCGCGTGGCAACCGGTCCGCCCCACTTCAGGTAACCCGTGGAGATGAGCCCCAGGACCACACCGATCAAGGCCACCGCATCGCTTTCGTTGGCCACCAGGCCGATGGCGGCGATGGCGATCAACCCCAGCCAAAGTAGCAGAGCCAAGCCATCCCCCGCTTGCCGTCGCAGCATGAGGAAGAGACCTATGATTGCGAGGAAGAGCAGAACACCGTAGGTCCCCTTGAACAGTTGCAGTCTCATTCAGACACCCCCCGTCTCACCACAACCCCTGCCGATAGAGTTTCGTGACGGCGCTCAATTTCCTGCCGCATGTCAGATCCTTTCGACTACTATGGAAATCCCCTGCCTGACTCCGGAATCGCACTTCAGTCTATCACAGATTGGCGGGAGAGAGCGGTGGAGGAATCAGCCCTGGCTGATGAGAATACTGCTACGCACGCTAGCATCCATCAGTTGCCAGGGTGCGCAAAACCCGGCTTGGAGGACGGTCACGTGATCGAACTGAACGCTGTGTCCAAAAGCTACGGTGCCGGTACGAAGAAGGCAGTGGACAACCTTTCCCTCGTCGTCCGCCCGGGCGAGATCTTTGGCTTTCTGGGGCCCAACGGAGCCGGCAAGACCACGACCATCAAAATGATGGTTGGACTCCTACGCCCCAATTCGGGCAGCGTCAGCATCAACGGGTACGATATCGCCACGCAGCCGCTGGACGCCAAGCGCCAGATCGCTTTTGTCCCCGATACGCCAGAGGTTTACGACCGACTGTCGGGCCTGGAGTATCTGAACTTTGTCGGCGATATTTACGGCGTGGTGCCGGCCGAGCGGCGGGCGCGCATCGAGCGACTCGGTGAGACGTTTGAACTGACCGGCGCCCTGGGCGACCGGATTAGTGGATATTCCCACGGCATGCAGCAGAAGCTGGTGCTAATGGGAGCGCTGCTGCACAACCCGCCGGTCTGGATTCTGGACGAGCCGATGGTGGGCCTGGATCCCCGGTCCGCCCACCAGCTCAAAGAGTTGATGGCGGAGCATACCCGCCAGGGCAGGACCCTCTTCTTTTCCACCCACGTCCTCGAGGTGGCGGAAAAGCTGTGTGACCGGGTCGCCATCATCAACAATGGGCGGATTATCGCCCACGGGACCATGGCGGAACTGCGCCGGGGACAGGCCGGGGAGTCGTTGGAAGAGATCTTCCTGGAGCTGACCGAGTCATGACGCGCAACATCTGGACCCTGTTGCGCATGAACAGCATCATGTCCTGGCGGGCCTTTCGGGAAAAGACCGGCAGCGGCCGGCCCCGGTTCGGAATCCTACTCCTGCCCCTGCTAGCGCTGGCATTCTTGCCGCTGCTGATAACCGTCACCGGCACGTACATTGCGCTATACGCGGCCGGAAAAGCGCTGGGGCAGGGCGAGGTTTTGCTGGTCCTCGTGATCTCCATCGGCCAACTGGCGTGCCTCACATTTGGCGTCTTCTACGTGATCTCGGCGTTCTACTACAGCCGCGACTTGCATATCCTCGTGCCGATGCCACTGCGCCCCGGGGAGATCGTGCTGTCCAAGTTCATCGCCATCCTGCTGGGGGAGTACCTCACCATGACGCCGCTGGTGCTCCCGGGGCTGGCCGTGTACGGGGTTTTTGCCCGGGTGAACGTCCTCTACATCCCGTTCGCGCTGGTCATCTTCCTCCTGATGCCGGTGATTCCGCTAGTGCTGGCGTCGCTCTTCAGCATAGCCCTCATGCGCATCACCAACCTGCGGCGGAACCGGGATCTCTGGCGGGTTCTGGGCGCCCTCGCCGGCATCCTGATCGCCTTGGGATTCAACGTCTTCAGCCGCTACAGCAATAAGGGCTCGTTCGGCCCCACCGCCCAGTCCATGGAGCAGTTGCTGGTGACGCAGAAAGCGCTGTTTGAGTCCCTGGGGAAATACGTGCCCACCAGCATCTGGGCTGCAAACGCTCTGCGAGCAGGTGCACCAGGGTTGGGCCTGGGACCGTTCCTGCTGTTCACACTGGTAGCGCTGGCGGCTCTGCTGGCGCTGCTCTGGGTGGCTGAGAAGCTCTTCTTCAGCGGGCTGATTGGCGGAGATGAGACCCGGGCGCCCAGTCGGGTGCTGAGTCGGGACCAACTGCATCGGGAGGCAGGACAGGCCAGTACGCCGCTCTGGGCCCTTGTCCAGCGGGAGATTCGGCTCCTTAACCGGACTCCGTCTTTCTTGATGGCCGGCCTGACGCCATTTCTTGTGATGCCGTTCTTCATCGCCCTGCCGCTGATTCAAGGCCAGCACATTGGGAAGCTGATGGATGTGTCGGGGCGCTTAGCCCAGTCCCCGCTGGTGCCGGTCATCGGGATGGCGGCGGTGCTGTTCATGAACTCCATCTCAAATATCCCGCCGACGGCAATCAGCCGGGAGGGGCGCTTCTTCTGGATCAGCCGGTCGCTGCCCGTGGCGCCCAGGCTACAGATACAGGCCAAGATGCTGCATGCCGGCATCTTCTCCACTTTTTCGGTACTGCTGGTGACCGGGGCCATGCTCTACCTCAGGGTGTTGCAGCCGCTCGGCCTGGTCTACTTGGTGCTCGGGGCTGTCGCGATCTGCATGACGTCCAACTACAGCGGGATCATCCTCGACCTGATGCATCCCAATCTAAAATGGACGGACCCGCAGCAGGCGATGAAGGGCAACCTGAGCGGGCTGTTCAACATGCTGCTGATGCTGGTACTGGGCGTGGTCGGTGCGCTCCTGGCGGTGCTGCTTTATCTGTTCGCCCGGCCGGTGATGGTACCGGGCCTGATCCTGGCCTTTGGCCTAGCAGGCTTCTTGCTGGCGAAGATAGCCGGGAACTTGGCGGAGAAGCGGTATCTGGAATATGAGGATTGAGTTGAACCCGGAATCACGAACGCCACGGGCTTTGGCCCGTGGCGTTTTGCTGTGTCAGCCAGGGCGATGTGGACCAGGTGCGGGCGGGCCTTACCTTCCGGTGAAGTTGGGCTCGCGCTTCTCCAGAAAGGCCTGAATCGCTTCCCGCGCGTCATCCGTGCCGGCGGCTGCATCCTGGTCGAAGGCCTCGAGCTCAAGGATCTCCTCCAGGCTCTGCTCCATCCCCCGGGTGAACTGCCGCTTGATCCAGCCCATCGACCGGGGCCCCTTCGCCAGCCGGGCTGCCCATTCGGCTACGGTTGCGGCAAAGCCCTCCTCCGGGACGACCCGGTTGCACAGACCCAGTTCCAACGCCTCCTGTGCGCTCACCTTGTCACCAAACAAGGCGAGTTCCATCGCCTTGTGGTAGCCAATGAGGCGAGGCAGCATGTAGGAGGCGCCGGAGTCCGGCACCAGCCCAACCTTCACGAACGCCTGCAGGAAAGACGCCTTCTCCGATGCGATAACGAGGTCGCACGCCAGGGCCAGGCTGCACCCGGCACCCGCAGCGACACCGTTTACGGCCGCCAGAACGGGCTTCTCCATGGTGCGAATCCTGGTGACCCACGTGGTGTAGTATTTGCGGACGATGTCGCTGATGGGCCCGGACCCAATGGCTTGCAGGTCCTGACCGGCGCAGAACCCCCGCCCCTCGCCAGTGATGACCACACAGCGCGCCCCCGGATCCCGCTGGACCTTCTTCAGCGCGTCGATGAACTCTTCGTGCATCTTATCGTTGAAGCTATTGAGCTTGTCGGGCCGGTTCAACGTGATCGTTGCGACCCCGCCCGCGACCTCATAGCGAATGGTTTCGTAATCGGCCAACCCGGATCACCTCCCCTTGAATTCGGGACGCCGCTTCGCCACGAAGGCCCGCATGCCCTCGGCCCGGTCCTCGCTGGCGAAGCTGAGGTTGAACAGGAGGCGCTCCTGCGCTACCCCGTTGGACAGTGACCCTTCGAAGGCCCCCAGAACGGCCTGTTTGGCCAGCCGCAGGGCCACAGGCGACCGGGTGGCGATCTCCGCGCAGAGCTTCTGCGCCTCGGCCAGGTATGCCTCCACGGGCACCACCCGGCTTACAAGCCCTGCAGTCTTGGCCTCCTGAGCCGTGATGTACCGCCCGCCCAGCACCATCTCCATGGCGAGCGACTTGCCGACCGCCCGGGTCAGACGCTGGGTGCCACCGGCGCCCGGCAGTGTGCCAAGGTTGATCTCGGGCTGTCCGAACCGGGCCGACTCCGACGCCACGATGATGTCGCAGATCATGGCGAGCTCACACCCACCGCCCAGGGCAAAGCCGCTCACGGCGCAGACCAGGGGTTTGCGCACTGCGTACACGGTGTCCCATAGCGCAATGTAGTTGTTGGCGTGCATTTCGATGGCGCCCGCTTCGACCATCTCTTTGATATCGGCGCCGGCAGCGAAGGCCTGCTCGTTGCCGTGGAGCAAGAGGCAACGGATCTCCGGGTCGGCATCAAAAGCCTGCAGCGCCTCCACAATTTCCTTCATGATCTTGGAATTGAGGGCGTTCAGCGCCTGCGGCCGGTTCAGTTGGACCCGTCCGATGGCGCCTTCCTTAAAGACCAGGATCTGTTCGTAACTCACGCGTACCCCTCCCACTTTCAATCCAGGATGACCTCGGCGTAATACATCAGAAAAAGGCCCTTAGCGAAGCTGCGCAACTGTTTCCCCGCTTCACCCATCTCTGGGGAATGCAGTGCGGCGTCGAGGGCCTTGCGGTCATCAAAGTAAAGCTCTGCAATCTGGAAATACTCGGGCATACCCAGAAGTCCCTCGGTGAAGCGGGCGACTTCGGAGCGCCGCAAACCCGGGACCCGGGCGATTAGCTGCATATGCTCGGCGTACCGGGCATCGAACTCGGCGAGCGGGATCTCTGGCTTGCGGTAGAGCACCACGAGCTTGAACATGACTTAGTCTGCCTCCCCCAAAACGGATGGTGTGGTGCCGTCCACCGGCGGCGCACCGGTGGGCTCGAAGACCTCATCCATGAAGCGCCGCGCATTGGGTTCAAGGCGGCTGTAGTAGGTCTGAAAGAGCCCGCGGGCTTCCGCACCGCGCCAGCCGTCCGGCAGCAGTTCCCGGGGCAGCATCGGGTCCACGAAGAGGAACTTGCGGTAATCGTGGACCAGTTCGATCATCGCGACGAAACAATGGTCGTCAGCCATCTGCACCGGGTCGCACGCGGCCATGCGCGGTGCCCAGTGATCGATGAAGCGGTCGTAGCTGGATTGGATCGCATCCAGGTCCCAGCAGCGCCGGACCAGGTCCGGGGCGCTGCCCGGCCCCACGTGCCGGGAGACGAAAGTGGTCACGTAGGGCTCTATACCGTATCGGGCCACCAGCTCGGCCATCGCCTCCTCCAGCGGATTCGGCGAAATCCAGGTGCCGGTGGCCAGCGGGCCGAAACCGGTCCAGGTGAGCTCCTTGCGCAGGTCATCGCGCCGGCCCCGCAGGGATTCGGGGATCGAGTAGGTCAGGATGCGCCACTGCCCGTCCCAGGGCAGTTCCACCGGGTTGTAAACACGGCGTGACGCCTCCACGATGCGCCGCTCGCCCCGGGGCGTCAGGGAATAGCAACTGCGTGCCGCGACGCGTCTCGATTTCAGCCAGCCCTCACGGGACATGCGCGACAACGCCTGCCGCAGGGTGGGCTCGCGAATGCCGAACTTGGATAGGTAGCAGGCGAGGGTGCTAGTCCACACCTCGCCGCCCACATGCTGAATATAGTCGCCCCACAGGTCGAATAGGAGTGAACGGGCACGCATGGCCTCACCTGCCGCGTTTCGCATGACGAATATTTTTGGATCGTGCCGTGTTTGTCATTCGATTCCGGCGGTGGATTGTCCTCTCGCGCGACCGCTGCGAGGGTGGCGGGCACGCAAAAGGCGGCCTTCCATGAAGACCGCCCGACCGCACTTTGTTTTTGCTAGTTTTCCCCGATGCTATACCGGCAGCACGAACCACCCTTGGCAATGCACTCTACCCGCTCGACCGCTTGAGTGCCCAGCACAGTCTTGAAGAACTCCAGTTCGTGCTGGCAGGCCTGGCTGTACTTGCGAGAGATCTGGTGGACGGGGCAGTTGAACTCCTTGAGGATGAAGCCCTTACCATCAGCCTTCTCCCACGTCGCCAGGTAGCCGTTGGCGAGCTGGACTTCGGAGAGGCGAGACACCCGGTCACCCATGGTCTCCCCGGTCTGGATCTCGGGTCCGTACTTGTTGACCATGCCCTGTCCGCGTGCGGTGAAGAACTGCTCCACCAGGTCTGTATCGGCCTGGCTCATAAAGTCGAGCACCTCGAGCGTTAGAGAACCGTACTTCTTCGGGAAGAGTTCGTCGGCAGCATCCGTCAGGGAGTAGACACGGGTCGGCCGGCCCATTGGCAGCCGCTCCTGCACAGACGTTACCAACCCATCCCGTTCCAGCGAAGTCAGATGTCGCCGTACCGCAACGTGGGTAATCCCCAAGCGGTCGCCAAGCTCACCGACTGTGAGTGGGCCCGCGGTCCGCAGAATGTTGATGATCTCACGTCGTGTCGACGTATCTTCCTGACCAGAAATGGGGCTGGCATGCATCTGCTGTACCCTCCTGTAGTCCCGATTGTAGACAGTGTAACATAGTTCAGCGCCTCCGAATACTTATTCAACCCGTTAGTCTACAATATATAACTCCTTCGGACTATGTCCGCCCCCCAATAGTGTCATGCATATCGGGTTTCGAACCGACTCTGGACATGGACTGTGTCGTATACTATGTTGAATGTGTGACTTGGCGATCGATCCAAGGAGGTAACCACCCACCATGTTTATGTGCAAGGAATGCATGGAACAGTTCGAGGACGCGGACCTCGCCTACACCATCATGCTGGAAGCCCGCCTGAATCACCCCGCACCCGACCTGTTCGTCATGAAGTTCTGCTCCAAAGCGCATGTGCAGGCGTTTCTCCACCAACTCTCTTTCCAGGGTCAGCGCTACGTCTTGACGATTCACGGCAAGAACGGGGACAAGCGGTTTGAGCCCGCCCCTCCCGGTGAACTGCTCCTTCTGGTCGGCAGCAGTAAGGCCTCATAACGGCAGACCGCCAATCGGAAAGAGGAGGGCCCTGTGAAAGGCCCTCCTCTTCATCATGTGTTCGCTGAAACCCTACGGCCGAGCAGCCGCAATCAGTGCACGGACCCGCGCCTTGCCGACCAGCTTCACGAACCCGCCGATGCGAGGACCACTCTCAGCGCCCAGCAAGACCCCATACAGCAGCTTAAAGAAATCCTTGGGCTGTATCCCGTTCTCCTTGGCGATGCTGTAAACCCCGGTCTGAATGCCATCGGCATCGTCGGAGGTGTCGAGCAGGCGGTCGAACTGGTCCACCAGCGCCCACTGCTCGGACGTCAGGACCGGGACCTCCCGCGTCGGCAGGATGAAATCCTCGTAATAGTTGACGGCCTTGACCAGGAGCTCCTTCACGAACCCTTCGTTCGCCCGGATGCGCTCGTGCCCAAAGCTGCGCCCCAGGTACTCCACCAGCTGGTCCAGGTCGGTCACGCTGATCGCGTTGACCAGGTTGATCAGGTCCGAATACCGCAACCCGCCCAGGTCCGGCCGGTCGCCGTGGTAATAGATGAAGCGGTATTGCGGGTCATCCCTGGTCATCGTCAGGGTCTCATCCGTGTACTGGATGATGCTATCGGTCCCCAGCTTCTTCTGCTGCTTGGGGTTCTTGAACATCAGCAGGTTGAGCGAGTCCTGTGTCCCCCAGCGGCCCCAGTTCTCCATGGAGATGCCTGCCCCGGTGGACTTGCTGATCTTACGGCCCTCCTCGGTGAGGAAGAGCTCGTAGACCATATTGACTGGCGGCTTGCCGCCGATGACCTTGACGATCTCCCCCGACTGTTTGGCCGAATCGATCAGATCCTTGCCGTGCATTTCGAAGTTGACCCCGAAAACGTACCAGCGCAGGGCCCAGTCCGCCTTCCAGAAGAACTTCCCCCGCCCGCCCAGGGCGCTCTGGGTGCCACGATGCCCGCACCCCCTGACGTCCCGGAACTCGCCGGTGCACGCGTAGGTGACCGTAGCACTGTCGCCATCGTAGTCCTCCACCTTCGTGGTGTAGACCTTCCCGCACTTCTCACAGGTGGGCAGCCACGGGAACCAGCCCTGGCGGTTCTCCTCCCGCATGGTGGGAAGCACCAGGTCCATGATCTCCTTCATATGCGTGAACATCCGGCGGATGCCTTCGTCGAAGGTACCGTCGCTGTAGCAGTCGGCAGCGGACTTGAAGCGGGCTTCAATCCCGGTCTTCTTCATCATCTCTATGAGTTCGGCATCCATGTGATGGCCGTATGAGCGATGGGTGCCGTAGGGGTCGGGAATCTGCGTCACCGGCTTGCCCAGGTGCTCGGCCAGCCATGGTGCGTCGATGTTTTGGGGGATCTTGCGCAGGCCGTCCACATCATCCGAGAAGACGATGATGTCGGTCGCCTTGCCCAGGTCCTGGAGCGCCTTGGCGACATAGTAGGTCCGCACCACCTCGCCGATGGTGCCCATATGAGGATGGCCGGACGCGCCAAAACCGGTCTGGAGGACGTATTGCGATTTCTGCGGCCACCGTTCGACGATCCGCTTTGCTTCAACGTGGGGCCACAGAATGGGTTGATTGCTCATGCGTGATTCCTCCCTGCAGGCGGCGCCTGGTCCGAAAATGCATGGGCGCCCGGCCCCGCCTGGGCCGAGCTTCCTCTACGGACAGTATACTGAAGAACGAGATGGGAGGCAAGCCAGGCTG
>DAHVXO010000060.1 GCA_027356675.1 Symbiobacteriaceae bacterium
CGTCGCAATCGTGTTTCTAAAGGTGTCGCGATTGCGTCTCAATTTAGTGGGGATAATGACCTGGAGAGCCAGAAAGATAAGACGAACCCGGCCGCCCCTTTAGGGATGCCGGGTTCGCTCTATTCCTTCGCCGCGAGCAGGGTCTGGGAGCGCTGGTTGTCGTACAGCCGGTACGTCCCGGATCGTGAGCCCCACGGCCCCCGGTTTGTCCCGACCGCCAAGGGTCCCGATTCGAAGGGTGCCAGGTGCATCCTCATTCGCTACGCCGCTCGGCAGCCGCCTACTCCTTTTGCGGCTCGGCGACGGGACGGCCAATGAAGTACCCCTGGACGAAGCCCACCTGCAACTGCCGCAAGATCTCCAGGGTCTCACTGTCCTCGACAGACTCCGCGATCATCTCTTTTCCCAGGGACCGTGCAACATCCAAGACGGCTCTGACGATCTGCCGGTTCTGATTTTGTCCCCGCAACCCCCGGACGAAGCGGCCATCGATTTTTATGTAATCCACAGGCAAGTTCTGTAGGTAGTCGAAGGTAGAGTAGCCGATGCCAAAATCATCCAGGGCAAACCGGCACCCCAGTTGCTTTACGGCCGTGATCCAATTGGTAGCTTCTCCCATGTTCCCAATCCCAGTAGTCTCGGTAATTTCAAATAGAAGTCGTGAAGGGTCAACATCGGACACCATCAACTCCCGCTGGATGATCAAGAGCAGTTCCCGATCGGTAAGGCTCCGGCTGGAGAGATTGATTGCCACGACCGCGGCGCTGCCGACGGTCCCGTTGCCGACGGCTCTAATCGCCTGGCGCACCACCCAGCGGTCAATCTGCGACATCAGACCCGACTGCTGCGCCGCGGGGAGAAACTGGCCAGGCAGGATCAGTTGGGAATCGACGTCCAGCATGCGCACCAGCACTTCATGAGCCCATATCCGGTTCTGACGCAAATCGAGGATCGGTTGAAAATGCAGGACGAGCCGGTCGCGCGCCAGCGCGTCGGTGATACGCTCAACCCAGGCCAATGTCTGACGGTACTCTTCGGTCTGGCGCTGGAACTCTGCCATCTGCCCGTGGAGCCGATTGAGATCCGAAGTCAGCGCCGCCAGCAGCTCCACCAACTGCCGCTTGCCGGCAGAGACACTGACGGTCCGGTGTGCGATATGCACCAGCTGTTCGTGCGCGTGCTGATCCGGATTTGGGCTGTCCCGGTTGGCAAAAATGGAGTGTACACGTGCGACCACAACGTCATCCGCCACCGGTTTGGTGATGAAGTTGTCAGCCCCTCGCTCCAGGCCCACTAGAATATCCAGGATGGAATCCAGCTGCGTGAGGATGACAAACGGGATTTCCATCAGTTCCGGCAGGGACTTGACTGCCCCGCAGAGGGCAAGGCCATCCATGACAGGCATGAGAATGTCGCTGATGATTAGATCAGGGGGCTGGGCCTTCGCCTTTGCCAGCCCCTCCACCCCGTCTGCCGCCAGTTCGACCGTGTAACCCGCTCCCTCCAGGATCCCGCGAAGGTGATCGGCCTGGGTCGGACTGTCCTCCACAACCAGTACTCGCTGCGCCACAATCCTCGCCTCCCAGTTATCTACGTTGCATGCCGGAGGATCGCCCTGACGATCTGGGTCGGTGAGAGGATCTGCTGTGCTGCACCTATACGGATCGCCTCAGCCGGCATGCCGAAGACCACACAGCTCGCCTCATCCTGTGCGATGGTGATGCCCCCGGTCTGACTGATCCGCAGCAGTCCAGCTGCGCCGTCTCTGCCCATGCCAGTGAGCAGGATACCCATGACTGCCGAACCAAATGCCGCTGCCACCGACTGCATAAGGTAGGTCACCGAGGGGCAGAACCCCGCCACATCCGGCCCCTGCCGCAGTCGGATACGGCCATCCCGCTCAATTCCCATCTGCAGACCGTCGGGGGCGATGTAGACCGAGCCGGACTGAGCCGGTTCACCCTCAGCGGCCATCTGCACCCGCAGACGGCTGCTGCTGTTCAGCCATTCGGCCAGGTTGGCGATGAACCCCGCGGCGATGTGCTGTACCACAAGCACCGGAACCTTCAGTTCCGCCGGAAGACTTCCCAAGATTTCGGCCAGGACCTCCGGGCCCCCGGTGGAGGCGCCGATGGCGATAACGCGAAGGGGTTGAGCTCTTGCGGGGGGCGCGCAGACCAACGCGGAGGAGACCGACCGGGGTGCGCGCCGCCGCACGACCTTTACATCGGCCATCAACTTCAGGGTCTGAACAAGATGCCTTGCCATCTGCTCCTGGTCAGGGTGCCCCAGGCCAGTAGGCTTCTCCACCACCGTCAGGGCGCCCGCATGAAGGGTCTCGACCGTGGCGTCCAGATCTGTGTGGTCCAGACTGGCGCTCACCACGACCACCGGGGTCGGCACCTGTTCCATGATCCGGCGGGTCGCTGTAAGCCCGTCCATCTGCGGCATATGCAGATCCATCACGATCACGTCAGGCCTGAGGCGGTGTGTCAACTCCACCGCCTCAAGGCCGTTATGCGCAACGCCCACCACCGCGACCGCCGGATCACGACCCAGCAGGTAGAGCAGATACTCGCGGGCCACTGCCGAATCTTCGGCCACCAGCACACGTATCATCAAGCGCCTCCACTTCGCGGCGGCAGGAGTCGCTGGATGATCTCCAGCAAGTTGGACTGGTCAAACCCTGACTTGATGAGATAGGCGTTGGCGCCTACGGCGATGCCCCGTTCCTTGTCTTCACGGGTCTCCAGGGCGGTCACGAGAATCACCGGCAAGGTGGCAAGGGCCGGATCAGCCCGGATGCGCGCGGTCAGTTCGAAGCCATCCAGCCGGGGCATGTCCACGTCGGAGACCACCAGGTCGCATCCCTCGCTCTTCAACACGGTCCAGGCGTCCACACCGTCTACGGCCACGCGCACCTGGTATCCGGCAGACTCCAGAATGTTCCTCTCCAAGGTACGGGTCGTGATGGAGTCGTCGACCACCAGGATCACCTTCGGCCCTGCCTCCGCCGGTGGAACGTTCCGAATCAGCGGAACGAGTCCCGCGGACCAGACCAGTTCCTCCGGACTGAGGACAAGGACGACCTGGCCCGAAGCCAGCAATCCAGCGCCGGCAATCCGAGGCAGATTCGCCACCGGCGGACCCAGCTCTTTAACCAGCACCTCCCGGTCACCCTCCACGGCCTCAACCACCAACGCAACGCGTTTCCCGCCAAACTGCACAATCACGCATGGGACCTTGCTGTCTGATTCTCGGGCGTCCCCCGCCAGGGGCAGCGCCAGCAGATGGCTGAGGTGGACCACGGGGAGCAGATCGCCATGCCACCGCGTCACCGGCAGTCCCTCCACGGTGTCGACCGCCCCGCGATCGAGGCGGATGAAACGCTGCACCGCTGACAGGGGGAGCATGAAGACCTGCCCCCCGGCACGCACCAATAGGCCGTGGAAGGCGGTCACCATAGAAGGCAGGACCATGCGCACCGCAGTGCCCGCCCCACCGTGGGTCTCCACGCGCAGGCGGCCTCCCAGGCGATCCAGACGCTCCTTGACAATCGAGAGTCCGAGGCCGTGGCCTGACATGCGGGTGATGTCAGGGCTGGTGCTCAGGCCGGAACGAAAGATCAGCGCCAGGGTCTCCTCCTCGTTCAGAGCCTCCGCCTCATCGGCCGTGACAAACTGGCCCCTTACCGCCGCCGCTTTGACTTCCGCCACCTCGATTCCGCGGCCATCTTCCTCCACACAGAGCTCGATCGAACCCGCGTCCACGGGGCTGATGGAGATCACCACTCTCCCCCGGGGCGCCTTGTCGGCCCGCTGCCGTTCCTCAGCCGTCTCGATACCATGGTCGATGGCGTTGCGGACCAGATGGATCAGCGGATCCTTCATGAGCTCCAGAATTGTCCGGTCCACCTCCAGATCGGCGCCATGCACCACCAGGTCAACCTCCTTGCCCACCTCGCTCGCAAGGTCCCGGACCATGAGCGGGAACAGGTCGAGTACTGTCCAGGCCGGCGCCAGACGTGTTCCGCGCACCGCCTCCTGCAGAGCCTCCACCGTCCGGGAGAGGGCCTGGGCATCACGGAGGAGATTTCCCACCAGGGCGTGCACCTGCTGCTCCAGTTGGCGTAGTTCATCCGTGAACGGCTGATTCGTCCCCTTCTTGCAACGGGCAAGGGTGGCTGCCAGGCTCC
>DAHVXO010000063.1 GCA_027356675.1 Symbiobacteriaceae bacterium
GAAGGTGGTCGCAGACCTCTGCCGGCCGTCAGGCATCCCCTGCTTTGTCAGCGTGGAGCGGCACATGGCCTGCGGGTTTGGCGCCTGCATCGGCTGCACGGTGCCCAAGGCCGAGGGGCTTGGGTATTTCAAGGCCTGCCAGGACGGTCCGGTCTTCCCGGCGGAGGAGGTGGTCCTCGGTGGCTGAGCGACTGGACCTGACGACGACGCTCTGCGGCATCACCTTCAAGAATCCGGTCTGGACCGCCTCCGGCTGCTTCGGGTACGGGCGTGAGTTCGCTGACGTCTTTCCTTTGAAGGACCTGGGCGCCATCTGCGTCAAGGGCACCGCAGCTGAGCCCTGGGTGGGCAACCAGGGCACCCGGGTAACCGAGACCCCCGGGGGCATGCTCAACGCCATCGGGCTGCAGAACCCGGGCATCGATCACTTCCTGAATGTGGACTGGCCCTGGCTGCAGGCGCAGGGGGCCACGGTCATCGTCAACATCGTCGGCAAGACGGTGGACGAGTATGTGGCGGTCGCCCGTCGCCTGGAAGGCTCGGGCGTAGCGGCGGTGGAGCTGAACATCTCCTGCCCCAACGTCAAGGAGGGCGGCCTGGCCTTCGGGACCAGCCTCAAGGGGGCTTCGGCGGTCACAGCCGCGGTCCGCAATGCGACGACCCTGCCGCTAATGGTCAAGCTCTCCCCCAACGTGACCAACATCGTGGACTTCGCACTCGCCGTGGAGGCGGCCGGGGCGGATGCCGTCACGGTCATCAACACGCTGCTTGGCATGTCGATTGACATTCGCAAGCGCCGCCCGCACCTGGGTAACATCTTCGGGGGCCTTTCCGGGCCCGCAGTCAAGCCGGTCGCCCTGCGAATGGTCTGGCAGGTGGCCGGGGCGGTCAAGATCCCGGTAGTCGGCATCGGCGGCATCATGACCGGCGAGGACGCCGTCGAGTTTCTCATGGCCGGAGCCCGGGCGGTGCAGGTTGGGACGGCCTGCTTTGTCAACCCGCGTGCCCCTATCGAGATCCGGGACGGGATCGCCGCCTTCATGACGGAGACCGGTGTCACCAGGGTCACAGACCTGGTGGGTGCGGCACGGCCGTCCACGGGTGCAGAGGGCAACCTGCCAGTGTTGGGTGTCGTCCCAGATCGTCTGAAGCGGCCCGCCACCGGCCCCACCGCCGACGCCCTCCGCCAGTTCCTCAAGGACTCCGATCGGGCATAAGAGAGGCGCCAAGACAAGACCGCCCTGCACCGGCTAAACGGCAGGGCGGTTGCGTTTTCAGTTCACTGGCACTCCGCCAGACCCCGAACCGCTACATCGAGCACGCGGATGGCCTCGGCCATGTGCGCCGGGTCCGGCTGCTCCGCCGGGCTGTGGCTGGTGCGGCTCACGTTGCGGCAGAGCAGCATGGCCGCCGGGCAGATGTCGGCGACGTGTATGGCGTCATGCCCGGCCAGGCTGGGCACAGGTATCTGGGATACAGCCAGCCCCGCTGCCGACGCGGTCAGTCGATCCTGCAGTTCCCGATCCATGGGGATGGGCCGGTCGGCGCTCATGAACCGGCTTGTGCAGGTCATGCCCCGGCGCTCCAGCTCCCGGTCGATGGCGTTGCGCACATTCGCCACCAACCGGTCGCGACTGGGTGTGTCGATGCTCCTGACATCGAGGCTGAAGGTGACCTCCCCCGGCACCACGTTCATGGCGTTGGGCCTGACCACGAGCTGACCGATGGTGACCACCGTCTGGAAGGCGGCCTCAGCCTGCGCGAACCCCTCCACCTGGCTCAGGATGTGGGCGGCGGCCATGAGGGCGTCCTTGCGCTGGTCCATCAGGGCGGCCCCCGAGTGCGCGGCCTCGCCGTGGATTGTGAACTGCCAGCGCTCCGGCGCCGCGATGGCCGTCACGACGCCGACGCTCCGCTCGACTGCGTCCAGCAGCACGCCCTGGTCGATGTGCAGCTCCAGGTAGGCGCGGTACTGCCCCGGACCGGCGGCGGCCTCTCTGATCGCCTCTGCGTCTGCACCCAGTGCGGCCAGCGCCTGGCCCAGGGTCAGGCCCGAGGCGTCGCGGTAGCGGTGCAACCCCTCGGGGTCCAGCGCCCCGGCGAAGGCCCTGCTGCCGATGGTGCCGAGGCCGAAGCGGCTGGACTCCTCACCTTCGAAGCTGACGATCTCGATGGGATAGCGGGGGCGGTCGCCGCTCTGTATGATGCCCCGGACCACGCCCACGGCGGCGAGGACGCCGAGGCACCCGTCATAGGCGCCCGCATTCGGCACGGTATCCACGTGCGAGCCGACTAAAATGGGTGGCAGCGTCGGATCCGCGCCCTCCAGCCGCCCGAACAGGTTGCCTACGGCATCCTGGCGCACGTCCAGGCCCAATCCCGCCATCAAGTTGCGCACGAACTGCCGGCCGGCTTCCGCTTCGGCGGTGTAGCACAGACGTGTCCGACCCTTCTCAGGCGTGACGCCGATGCGGCCCAACTTCGCGACCTGCTGCATGACCCACTGCGTATCCACCATCTCATTTGCCCCCGGCCGGTACTGATTTGTATACAGGATACAACTGTCAATGTTGAGAGTATAGGACGATCACCACCCCCTGGTCAAGGGCGCTGTGTCAACAAAGTTGCCACTATCACACATAATAGATTACATCAATATTGACTAGCCCCCATCTTTGCACTTAGTATTCTTTGTATACAGGATCCAGGGTTGGGCCGGGTGGAAGAGGGGAGAGACAAGGCATGAATCCCATCAGCAAACAGCGGGATCTCATCCGCAGCCACCGGGAAAGGCTGCCGCTCCGGGACACCGTGTACCAGGGACTCCGGGAGGCCATCTTGAGCGGGCATTACGGAAAGACTCGCCGCCTGGCCGAAGAGGAGGTGGCGGCGGAACTGGGGGTCAGCCGGACACCGGTCCGCGAGGCGTTTCGCAAGCTCGAACTGGAGGGGCTGGTACGGTACGAGCCTGGGCGTGGCATCACGGTGACCTACCTGAACACCAGCGCCATGCTCGAGATCTACAGCCTGATGGTCGCACTGGAGGGCATGGCTGCCCGCCTGGCGGCCGAGCGAATCACCGAGACCGATTGCCAGCGGCTCAAGGGCCTGCTGGATGACCTGGAAGCAGCCCAAAATGCGGGCGATGCCGAAGCGATTAGCCATAGACACCACGCAATGAATGATGACATTTTTGCCATGTCGGGCAACAGCAGGCTGCAGGACCTACTCCACCTGTACTACGAGTACATAGATCGGACGGGGTCCAGTTCCTGGGAAGGGCGCCTCTGGCAGATCCAGGAGGAGCACCGGGCTCTCGTGGGAGCCATCTGCCGGGGAGACGGCCAGGCGGCGGAACAGATCATGCGGACGCACGTAGAACACTCGCGAGCGGCTTACGTCTCCCGCATGGAGGAGCAATCGTAATGACGTCCGACCTCTTGTTGACCGGTGGCAGCGTAGTGACGCCGGAAGGAACCATGCGGGCCGATATCGCGATCGCAAATGGACGCATCGCCGGGATCTACCCCGTGGGCCGGGCCCCGGCGGCCGCGCAGATCCTGGACCTGACCGGTCTGCATGTGCTGCCGGGGCTGATCGATGCCCACGTGCATTTCCGGGAACCTGGCCCCACGCACAAGGAAGACTGGCTGAGCGGCTCCACCGCTGCGGTGATGGGTGGCATCACGACGGTGCTGGAGATGCCCAATACCGTTCCGCCAGTCACGGACCCGCAGCGCCTGACTGAGAAAGCGGCCATCGCCGGGCGAACATCGTATGTGGATTTCGGTCTATTCGCCGTCATCGTGGATAGCAACCTGGACCAGATTGAACCGATGCAGGCGGCGGGGGCTATCGGCTTCAAGATCTTCCTGGGCGAGACGACAGGCAACCTGCCGGCGCCGGACAACGGCGGCGTCTACCGGGCGATGCAGTCCGTGGCTCGCACCGGGCTGCGGCTGGGCTTTCACGCCGAGGACCGCGGCATTACCGACCACTTCCGTGCACGGGTGGTGGCGGAGGGGGCGAACGACCTGCTGGCTCACACCAGGGCACGCCCCAGCATCGCCGAGGCCGAGGCCATCAGCCGGATTATCACGCTGGCGAAGTATGCCGGCTGCCCGGTTCACATCTACCATCTGGCTGCCGGTGAAGGCGTGGAGCTCATCCGCCGGGGGCAGGAGTGGGGCGTGGATGTGACGGCAGAGACCTGTGCCCAGTACCTCTTCCTCGACGTGACGGACCCCGCCGTAGCAGCGTTGGGTGGGCTGGCTCGGATCAACCCGCCGCTGCGGAGCCGGGAGCACGCCGAGCGCCTTTGGGACGGCCTGCTCAGCGGCGGCATCGACTTCATCGGTAGCGACCACGCTCCGCATGCGCCCCAGGACAAGCAGGCGTCCAGCATATGGGCTGCAGCCTGCGGGATGCCCGGCGTGGAGACTACGCTGCCCCTGATGCTCAATGAAGTCAATCGCGGGCGGCTCTCACTGGAGCACCTGGTTCGGCTGATGGCGGCAGGCCCGGCCCGAACCTGGGGCCTCTGGCCACGCAAGGGAGCGCTCCGCCCTGGGGCCGACGCCGACTTGACGGTGATCGACATGAGCGCCGTGCGGACCATTCGCTCGGCGGCACAGCACGGAAAGCAGAAGTTTACCCCTTTCGACGGACTGCAGGTGCAGGGCTGGCCCGTTCACACCATCATCGGCGGCCGCGTGGTCGTCCGTGACGGACAGATCGCTGGGGAGCCCGGCGGTCGTTGGGTCAGACCGATTGCAAAGGAGGCATGAATCATGAAGGCTAATGAAGTGCGCAACATTCTCCTGGCTTCCGGCGCGGACCTGCCCGGTCACTGGCGGTTGCCTTCCGGCAGGCATACGCCGCGCCTCTTTCTCTGCAACGCCACCCTCCAGACGCCTGCGCTGGTGGAACAGCTCGCCGACGCCCTGGTGGAGCGGGTGCGCAACTTGGAGCCTGCGGCGGTCTTTACGGCCTCGCTCTCAGCCGCCGTGCTGGGGTATGCGGTGGCCAGGTCGCTGAACATTCCGTTCTTCATGCCCACGGAGAACGACCCGCCCAAGGTGGTCCCGGGCGCCCGGGTCCTCATCGTTGAGGATGCAGCAGACACCGGGGCGACTCTGACCGACGCCAGGACCTGGGTCCTGGTCAACGGCGGCGTTCCAGCCGGCGTTGCGGTGCTGGTCAACCGGGGTTCGAGGGGGGTCGCGGCCCTGGGCCTGCCGGTCTTCGCCCTGGTGGAGGAGCCCATCCCATCCTGGCAGTCAGCCGAGTGCCCGCTCTGCGCGCAGGGCATTCCCTGGACGGGAATCGACCCCAACCCGAGAGAGACCGAATGATTGCCCTCGGCACGGGCGAAATCCTCAGCAACCGGGAGGCTGCACCGGATTACTGGTGGATGCGCATTCACGCTCCGGCGGTTGCGAGGGCCGCCAAACCGGGACAGTTCGTTCATGTGAAGTGTGGGCCGGGCGACAGCCCGCTGCTGCGCCGCCCGATGTCCATCGGGCGGGTGGATCGGGCCGCTGGCACTTTCGATATCCTCTACAAGGTCGTGGGCACGGGTACTCGCCTGATGACCCAAATGGACCCGGGATACCAGGTTGATATTCTCGGGCCACTTGGCAGCGGTTTCTCTTTCCCTGAGGGCATCCACCGGGCCGCCGTCCTCGGTCGTGGCATCGGCATGGCCCCGCTGATCTTCTGGAGTGTGGAAGCGGCGGCACGGGGCTATGAGGTCCATGCGTTCATCTCTGGCCGCACCGCGGCCGTGTGCTTCGGCGCCACGGAACTGGCTGCACTGGGCGTCCGGGTTTACACCGGGGCCGATGACGGCAGCGGCGTAGGCAGCGACCGGCTGCTCACGCTCTTCCCAGAGGTCTGCCGGGCTGGCGGGATTCAGTTCGCCCTCACTTGCGGCTCCCGCCGGATGTCCCGGCTGGTGGCGAGACTGGATCAGGAGGGCCGGCTCGTAGGCGAGATCTCGCTGGAGGCCCAGATGGCCTGCGCCATGGGTGCCTGTCGGGGCTGCACCTGCGAGGTGCATGATGCCGCACAGGGCCACGGCCCGCACTATGCCCTGGTCTGCCAGGAGGGTCCCGTCTTCCCGGCCCGAAGGGTGGTTCTGGCATGACACGACCCGACCTGTCTGTGACCCTGGCGGGCATGCGCTGGTCCAACCCGCTCACCACGGCATCCGGCACGATGAGCGGCTGGGAGAACTACGGCCAGCTAATGCCGCTGGATACCTTCGGCGCCCTGACCGTCAAGAGCATCACCCTGGAGCCGCGGCTGGGCAACCCGCCGCCCCGGCTCTCCGAGACGCCCTCCGGTCTCTTGAACGCCATTGGGATTCCCAACCCCGGCCTGGCGGGCTTTCTGGCCCAGGAGCTCCCCAAGGTTCGCTCCTTCGGGGTTCCGATCATCGTGAGCATCGCCGGTCATTCCCTGGGCGAGTATGTCGCCCTGGCAGAGCGCCTCAGCGGCGAGCCAGGGGTGGCGGCGCTGGAGATCAACATGTCCTGCCCGAATGTAGGCAAGGAGACCATGGAGTTTGGCCAATCGCCTCACGGCGCGGCCCGCCTGGTCAAGACCATGCGAGCCGTGACCCGCCTGCCCCTGATTCCCAAGCTCACTCCCAACTGCACCGACGTGGCGGAGATCGCCCGTGCCGTCGTGGCGGAGGGTGCCGATGCGGTCTCCCTCATCAATACCGTGGTCGGCATGTCCATCGATATTCAGACCGGACTCCCCCGGACCGGGAACTTGACCGGCGGCCTCTCCGGACCGGCCGTCAAGCCCATCGCCCTGTACATGGTTTGGAAAGTGGCGGGAGCCGTCACCGTCCCGGTGATCGGTATGGGCGGTATCATGACCACCGCCGACGCCATTGAGTTCCTCATGGCCGGCGCCACCGCCATCGCCCTGGGTACGGTCAACTTTGTGAACCCCCGGGCTGCCCTTGAGATCCGAGACGGCATCGCCGCATTTCTCGTCGAGCGCGGCCTGGCCGGCGTCAGTGACCTTACCGGAACAACCCGGCGGTCCTGGCGGGAACAGCAGCTCTTGTACCGGGCGCACACCTGATCGTGGGACCGACGGGGCTCCTCGCGGAGCGTCCGATTTGATAAAGGGGGATTCACTCATGTTTTCCTTTCGGTGGATGAGGACCCGTTCCGGCCGCTTGCTGGCCACGCTCCTGACCACCCTCGTGGTGCTCGGGCTGGTCGCCGGGTGCTCCAAGTCCGAGCCAAAGCCTGCAGCTACCCCGGCCCCGGCCGCCGCTGCTCCCAAGACCATGAAGATCGGCGTCGCAGTCAGCATGACGGGCAACTTTAGCAAGGAAGGCACCCTGATGAAGCAGGGCTACGACTTCTGGTCGGAGAAGGTCAACGCCGCTGGCGGCATCAAGGTAGGCAACGACACCTATAAGGTCGAGTTGGTCTATTACGACGACAAGTCCGATACCAACACGTCTGTCAAGCTTACCGAGAAGCTGATCACTGAGGACAAGGTCAGCTTCATCTTCGGGCCATACTCCAGCGGCATCACGCAGGCGACTTCCGCCATCAGCGAGAAGTATAAGATCATCACCATCGGCACCACGGCCAACACGCCCGCCCTTTACGAGCGCAACTTTAAGTACCTTTTTGGCACCCTGCCGCTGGCTCCGACCTACCTGCACCCCGTGATCGAGTTCGCTGCCACCCTGGACCCGAAGCCGAAGACCGCCGCCATCATCGCCCCGGACAACCTCTTCGCCCTGTCGGCGGCAGAGGGCGCCAAGGCCAAGGCCGAAGCCCTGGGCATGCAGGTGGTTCTGAACGAGAAGTTCCCCATGGGTGCCAAGGACGTCTCCTCCCTGCTCTCGCAGGTGAAGGCGAAGAACCCTGACATGCTGTTGGTGGCCGGCTTCTTCACCGACGGCACCCTGGTGGTCTCCCAGCTCAAGGAGCTGAAGTGGAGCCCGAAGTTGCTGGCGTTCACCATCGCCGCCTCGATTCCGGACTTCCGCAAGACCCTCGGCGCCGACGCCGAGAACGTCTTCGGCGCCGAGTGGTGGCTGCCGAACATGAAGTACGAGGACAAGTTCTACGGCAGCGCCCGCAAGTTTGCTGACGACTTCAAGGCCAGGTACGGCATCGAGCCCACCTACCATGCCGCCTCCCCGGCCGTCTCCGGCCTGATTCTGCAGAAGGCCCTGGAGAAGGCGGGCTCCCTCGACAGCGACAAGGTGGCCGACGCCCTGCGCACCCTTGACATCGAGACCTTCTTCGGCAAGATCAAGTTCGACGCCCAGGGTCGCAACGTGGCCGGCGTGCCCGGCGCCTTCCAGATTCAGAAGGGCGAGCTGATTGAGCTCTGGCCCAAGGATATCGTCCGCGGCAAGGCAGTCTATCCGCGGCCTTAGGGTGGAGTCGGGGGGCGGGCGCTCGCCCGCCTCCCGCTACAATTTAGGCGGCCCACATAAGGAGCGAACGCCGTGCAGTCGCAGATTCTGGTCAACGGCCTGCTGCTAGGCGGCCTGTATGGGTTGGTGACCGTAGGGTTTTCCCTGGTCTGGGGCGTCACCAACGTCGTCAACATCGCGCACTCATCGTTCATTACGTTGGGAGCTTACGGCGCCTGGTTTCTGCACAGCCGCTTGGGCCTCGGTCCGTTCACGTCCCTGCCCATCGTGATGTCTGGGATGTTCCTGGTGGGCTTCGTTATCCAGCACCAGGTCATCAACCGCGTCATCCGCCACGGGTTGGTAATGACGCTGATCATCACCTTCGGCATTGATCTCATCCTGACGAACGCAGTGCTTCTGGCCTTCAGTGCAGACTATCGCGCCGTGAAGTTGCCCTACAGTTCCAGCGGGCTGACGCTGGGATCGATCCAGGTGCCCTACCTGCGGCTCTCGATCTTCGTCCTTGCGCTTGTGATCACGGCACTCCTCGCCACCTTCCTGAGCCGGACCCGCTCCGGGCGGGCGATTCGGGCTACAGCCCTCAACCAGCAGGCGGCGCTGCTCATGGGTGTTTCCATCAACCGGGTCTACGCCATGACGTACGGCGTGGCGGCGGCCATCGCCGGCGCCGCGGGTGTGCTCATGTCCACACTGTACTCGTTCGGTCCGGAGGTGGGTCGGGGCTTCCTGACCCGGGCCTTCGTGATCACCGTCCTGGGTGGCCTGGGCAGCCTGCCGGGAGCCATTCTCGGCGGTGTGCTGCTGGGCCTCATTGAGGCGGTCACCACCGTGAGCCTGGGTGCCGGATACACCGAGGTCATGGCCTTTGCGGTTCTGGTCGCCATCCTGGCATTCCGGCCGCAAGGGCTCTTAGGCAAGCGCTTTTACGGGGGGGCGAAGTCATGAGGAAGCTGCTCCCCTACCTGGGCTTCACTGCTGTTCTGGCCACGCTCATCCTCCCGATCTTTGGGGTGAGCGGCTACTGGATGCGGGTCCTCTCCATGGTCTTCATGGCGGTGTCGCTGTCGCAGGCGATGAACATCATGATCGGGCTGGCCGGCTACCCGGCCATGGGCAACCTGGTCTTCTTTGGCACGGGCGCCTACATGACCGCCATCCTGATGACCAAGCACTGGGCCTTCCCCCTGGCCGCACTGGCGTCCGCAGCGGTGGCTGCGGTCTACGCGGCTCTGGTGGGTCTGCCTGTGTTGCGGCTCAAGGGCGCCTACTTCTCCATCGCGACCATCGGCATTAACGAGGCCACCCGTGAGATCGTGCTGAACCTCCCCAGCCTCACCGGCGGCGGCAAGGGCATCAACGTGCCGTTCTTCCCCGGCGGGGTGCAGGCCCAGCAGATGTTTTTCTACTACTTGATGTGGGGCCTGGGCGCCCTGGCGACGGCCGTCGTTTGGTACGTGCGCCGCAGCCGACTCGGGTATGGTCTGCGGGCACTGAAGGCCGACGAGGATGCGGCCGCGGTGATCGGGGTCAGGACGGACCGGTACAAGGTGACCGCCTGGGCCATCAGCGCCGCCCTGACGGGACTGACCGGCGCCGCATATGCCTATTGGCTCTCCTTCCTGGAACCGGCGCCCGTTTTTGACGTGGTGCTCTCGGTAAAGTACTACATCATCGCGATTCTCGGCGGTGCGGGCACCATCGTGGGACCCATCCTGGGCGCCTTCTTCCTGGAACTGCTCTCTGAGCTGGTCTGGAGCGAGTTTATGTCCCTGCACATGCTGGTGCTGGGCTTGACCGTGGTCCTGGTCGTGATCTTCTTGCCCAAGGGTCTGGTCTCATTGCTGCAGCCCAAGGAGAAGCGTACGGGGCAAGGGAGGCGGGCATCATGAGTAACGTGCTGCTGCAGGCCAAGAACCTCACCATGCTCTTCGGCGGCGTGGCCGCGGTGACCGATATCTCCTTTGACGTCCACCAGGGCGAGATTTTAGGCCTCATCGGTCCCAACGGCGCCGGCAAGACTACGATTCTGAACATGATCAGCGGGCTGTACAGGCCCACCAAGGGCGACATCATCTACGCCGGCCGCCGGATCAACGGCCTGCGCCCATGGGACACCGCCGGGCTCGGCATGGCCCGGACCTTTCAGGTGGTCAAACCTTTCGAGGGCATGAGTGTGCAGGAGAATGTGGCCACCGGCGCGATGTTCGGACCGCCCCATCTGCACGGCCGCGCCGCCCTGGCGAAGGCCGACGTGGTGCTCGAACAGGTGGGCCTGGGCCACAAGAGCCATTACGGCGCCGGCGAGCTGACCATCGCCGACCGCAAGCGCCTGGAACTGGCCCGGGCGCTGGCCATGTCTCCCAAGCTCCTGCTGCTGGATGAAGTGATGGCCGGGCTCAACCTGCAGGAGATCGAACGGCTCATGGGTCTGGTGCAGCAAATCAACCAGACCGGCGTCACCGTCGTCATGATTGAGCATGTGATGAAGGCGGTCATGGGCATATCGCAACGGGTGGTGGTGCTCCACTACGGCAAGTTGCTGGCGATGGGAACGCCCCGGGAGGTGGTAGCGAACCCGGCCGTGGTGGAAGCGTATCTCGGGCACCGCTTCAAAGGGGGCGAGGCGTCATGAGCCTGTTGGAACTGAAGGATCTCGACGTGGCGTACGGAGACGTCCAGGTGCTCTGGGACATCTCCCTGCGTGTAGGCGCCGGCGAGGTCGTCGCCCTGGTGGGCGGCAATGGCGCCGGCAAGACCACCACGCTGAAGGTGGCCAGCGGGCTAATGCTGCCCTCCAGCGGGCAAGTCCTGGTGGACGGCAAGGATATGACCCGAGCCGCTGCCCCGGCGCTGGTGCAGGCCGGCATCATCCAGGTGCCCGAGGGGCGCCAGCTCTTCAGCGGCATGACGGTCCACGAGAACCTGCTCATGGGGGCCTACTTGCGCCAGGACGGGGCTGAGGCGATCCGGACCGACCTGGACTGGGTATACGACCTTTTCCCCCGCATGACCGAGCGCAAGGGCGCCCTGGCGGGCACCATGTCCGGCGGCGAGCAGCAGATGTGCGCCATCGGGCGTGGCCTCATGGCCCGGCCGCGCGTCCTCCTGATCGATGAACTCTCGCTGGGCCTCGCACCCGTCATCGTCGATCGCCTCGTGGAGATCATCGCGAAGATCCGCAGTGAGCGCGGCATCAGCGTGCTGCTGGTCGAGCAAGACCTGAACGTCGCCCTCAGCATGGCTGACCGCGGGTACGTACTGGAGACCGGGCACCTGATCCGCACGGGGCCGGCGGCGGAACTGCTCTCGGACCCGGAGATCCAAAAGGCCTATTTGGGAATCTAATTACTGGCGTGTCTTGACCCTCCCCCTGGAGAATGGTAATTTGGAATAGGTTAAGCGCTACCTTTAAGACAGTCCCGCGAGACTGGCAAGGAGCATGCATCTGCAGCTGGTAGGCCGGGTCCGTCCTCCGGGCGTCCTCGGCGTGCAATTGGGCAGAATACTCTTTGCCGAATCTGGCAAGGAGTTTTTGTTTTGGGCGCATGAGCATCGCGGCGAATCACAACCAGGGGGTGCGATGTCCATGGGAACGGCACGGGACCGGCTCATCGTCGCGATTGACGTGGCCGACGCGCAGCGAGCGGTCAACCTGGTCCGGGCGCTGAAAGACGAGGTTCGCTATTTCAAGGTGGGGCTTGAACTCCACAGCGCCCTGGGCCCCCGCATCCTGGAGCTGATCTTCGGGGAGGGTGCGCGGGTCTTCCTCGACCTCAAGTACCACGACATCCCCTCCATGGTAGAACGCGCGGCGCACATCGTCACCGGCATGGGGGTCTGGGGCTTCTCGGCCCATGTGATGGGCGGGGCGCGCATGTTAAGCGCCGCCTTGAACGGTGCCAACCAGCGGGCGGAGGCCCTGCACATCCCTGTGCCCAAGGTCCTCGGCCTCACCCTGTTGACCCACATCGACCAGGAGGCGCTCAACGGCGAACTCCAGGTCCCCGGCGACCTACAGGACCGGGTGGTCTGGCAGGCGAAGCGTGCCAAGGAGTGCGGACTGCCGGGCTGCATCGCCAGCCCTCGGGAGGTCGTGGCCGTGCGGGAGGCCTGCGGCCCCGAGTTTACCATCGTAACGCCGGGCATCCGGCCCTCGTGGGTCCAGGCAACGGATGACCAGCGGCGGGTCATGACCCCCGCCGAGGCGCTGCAGGCCGGCGCCGACTACCTGGTGGTGGGCCGGCCGATCACCCAGTCCGATCGCCCTGTGGAGATGGCCAAGCGGGTCCTGGCCGAAATGGAGGAAGCGCTGTCATGATGATGACCATGGACGACATCTTTACGATCTTCCGCGAGACAGGAGCGCTGCGGGAAGGGCACTTCGAGCTCACGTCCGGGCGCCATTCCGACCGCTTCTTCCTTATGCCCCATATCTTCCAACACCCGAACTACACGGACCGCCTGTGCGAAGGGCTGGCGGAGTTGTTTCGCGATGTTGAGATCGATACCGTACTCGGGCCCGCGACCGGCGGCATTATCCTGGCCTTCGGGGTCGCCCGCGCCCTGAGCCAGCAACGGGGCGGAAGAGGACCACGGGCAGTCTTCACCGAGAAGACGGACGACGGGAAAATGGCCCTGAAGCGGCAGTGGTCCTTACAGCAGGGCGAGCGAGTCCTTGTGGTGGAGGATGCCGTCA
>DAHVXO010000064.1 GCA_027356675.1 Symbiobacteriaceae bacterium
CGCAGAAACCCGAGGATTCTGGGCAGAAAACCTATGCCCATAAAGCCATCGACCCCGGAACTGAGGAAGGACGCGTCGCCTACTGGAAGAGCTGGGACGCGCAAATCAAGCGCATGGCCGGTGTCTTGGCCACCCAAATTGGTCAGGAGTTCGCGGTTGAACGGGACGAACTGGTCAAGGCTCTGGGTGACAGTGCAGACCTGATCCCCACCAATTGGGCCAGTAAACTGGATGGGGTACTGGTGGCCGCCAGGCCCCGATGGGTGGCTCTGCTTACTGGTGCGGGTGTGGCCGCCATTCAGCAGTTTGGGCCACCCGTGTTCGACGCACTCAAGGCGCAGGCCAAGAGCATTCGGGCGCCGAGCCGCAAGGAACTCAATGCATCGTTTGACCCATGGACGCAGGCCATTCAAACCTACCTGGGTACTCGGACGGCCCAGCAGGTGACTCAGATCGAGGACACCACCAAGCGGGCGATAGCGAGCCTGATCGGCGAGGACTTCGCTGCCGGCTCCACGATTGCGGAGATGGCCGCGAACCTATACGGCCTGCCCGAGATCGGCATGGCCCGGGGCGAACTGATCGCCATCACCGAAACAACCGCACTCGCCAATTACGCGGGCCTGACCGCAGCGGGGCAGTCGGGGGTGGACGCCAAGAAGAGATGGCTATCGAGCCGAGATAACCGGGTTCGGGAGACGCACGACCTCGCCGATAAGATATACTCCGAGGTCGGGATCAATCTCAAGGACCCGTTTCAGGTGGGAAACTCCTACCTGATGCACCCAGGGGATGCGTCACTGGGAGCACAGGCCAAGGAGGTCGTGCGTTGCAGGTGTACTCTGGTCTACCAGGTCAATATGCCGGAGGAATGAGTGCGGGCGCCACAGGACGCCGTTTTCATGACTACGAAAGGGGGTTTTTGTGATGGCGGTTCTCTCGATTCAGGATGTGACCACCGCTGGTCTCAATCCGAGCTTTGTGGCTGCCAATGTAGGCGGTGACAGCTTTCCGAACGACGGGCAAACTTCGTTCCGGATCAAGAACGGCGGGGCCGCATCGATCACGGTCACGGTCAACAGCGTTGCGCCATGCAACTATGGATTCGATCATGACATTGCGGTCACAGTTGGCATTGGTGCCGATATCACGATCGGCCCATTCAGCAAAGCGCGATTCAACAACAGTGCGGGGCAAGTCGGCGTCACCTATACCGATGTGACGAGCGTCACGGTTGCTGCAATCCGTCAGGTATCGGCTCCGAACTAAACCAACCAGGCGCCTGTAAGGCGCCTTTTCACGTCGCGGAAAGGGGGTAAGCAGATGCCAAGCAAACGAGCGCCGGCTGAAATGTTTCTGCCGTTCGTCGAATCCAAGATCCTCAGCGACGAGCAGGGGACGTTCGAAGGCTACCTGAGCGTCAAGAACAACATCGACCTCGGTAACGACCGTGTCAAGGACGGTGCGTTCACCAAGACCATTCAAAGCTGGGGTGCCAAGTTCATTCAGCAGAAGTGGATGCCATTCCTCTGGCAGCATGACCCGACCAAGCCGATTGGCGGCATCACGGAACTACGCGAGGACGCCAAAGGCCTCTACATCAAGGGTTTTTTTGACCTAGACATCCAGCAGGGTCAGGAGGCCTATTCCGGGTTCAAGAAGGGCTATCTGTCCGGCCTCAGCATGGGCTACGAGACTATCAAGAAGGCTTTCGATGGCCAAATTCGCGACCTGCTGGAGGTCAAGCTCTGGGAGGGCAGCGCCGCCACATTTCCGATGAACGAGGAGGCGGGGACGACGAGCGTCAAGGCGATTGGCACGATGGAAGGCCTGGGTTTCAGCTATGAGGACATTCTCTGGGTGCTCGGCCAGGCGGTCGCCGAAATCGAGCGATACCCAGATGAGTGGGATACAGACTGGATGCGCCCCCGCTACTGGAAGACCGCCACATATTCAACTGCGGTGATTGTTGAGGATTCCAAGTCGGCCGGTCAGCTCTACAAGGTCCCATACACACTCACAGACGATGGCATGATCACTCTGGGCGACATGGAACCCGTGCAGATCGCCTATGTGACGATGGCCAAGGCGATCGAGCAGCTCAAAAAGCAAGGGCTGTCCGAAGCCGAAGCTAAGGACCTGATTCGCATTCTGAGTTTGCGGTCCGAAGGCAAGGCCGGCTGGGATGCGCTGCTGCGCAACATTGCCGAGGGCAAGGCCGGACGCCGGAATTCTGCCAACGACCTGACCAACATCCACTCAGCCATGAAGGCAATGATGGGCCTCATGGACTCCGGGGACATGTCGCCCATGATGGATCACATGTCGACCCTGATGAATCCCGAACACCTCGGGCCCTGCATGACCAAAATGGCGGTTCGCCTGGACGACACCCAGCGGGCCGCTTTGCTTTCGGCACTCCAGGGGAGTGAGCCGGGCGACAAGTCCGCCTCTGCGCCGGGCGCCGCGGCCGCGGTGAACCACCCAGAGGGAACGAAGGGCGCCCACTCGCCGACCGGAGCCGCTGACGCCAACACAACGGCAATCGCCCGGATGGCCACCGAGGCGCTCGCTCTGCTGTCCAAGGCAGCCGGCGCTCCTTCGAGCACCACTGATCCGGCAGCGGAGGTCAAGGCGCTACTCGCCAAGGCCGCGGGGAACTAGTGAAGGGAGTGGACGAACATGGCTGATCCTGTCGAGAACTTCTCCTGGGTCGAATTCAAGGCCCTGGCTGAGAAGATCATGACCAATACCCAGACCCTGCGCACCGAATTCGACGCCAACAAGGGCGTCGAGGATTCCCGGTTCAAGGAGATCGAGGCCCGCATCAACACCGAGTTTACTAGTCTCAAGGAAATGGTCAACAAGCTCGGTGAAACCAAGGTCATTAGCGGCCTGCCCGGCAGCACGCAGAACCTGCCCCCGGATCAGAAGGCCATGCAACGCAAGGCGGCGCAGGAAAAGTTTCTGCGGACCGGCGATGCAGCTGAACTCAAGGCGCTTGGTGAGACCACGGACCCGCAGGGCGGCTATCTGGTCACCATCGATTTCCGCAACCAGATTGTCCAGAAGCTGCCCGGCCTGACGGCGATCCGCCGCCGGGCTTTTGTTTTCCCAACCTCGGCCACGGAAGTGTCCGTGCCCAAGATCACGGGTGGCGATGACGTCAATCCGTCCGATGTCACCGTGACCTGGATGGGCGGCGACGACGGCAACAGCACCGCCGGATCCACGCAGCCCAACTTCGGCTCCGAGATCATGCCCGTCAACACCGTCATGGCCACCGTTGCGCTCGGCAACGACCTGCTGGAGGATGCCGTGTTCCCGCTGGAGTCGATCCTGACGACCAAGGTCGCGCAGGCGTTCGGCCTGGACGAGGACAACCAGTTCCTCAACGGCAGCGGCATCAAGAAGCCGAAGGGCATCTTGACCGAGGGCGGCATCACCACTGTCAACAGTGGCAATGCCTCCGCCCTGACCGACAACGGTCTGGTCGACCTGGTCTTCAGCCTGCCTGCCCAGTATCTGCCGAACGCGGCCTTCATTATGAAGCGCGCCACCGAGGGCGCCGCCCGGAAGCTGAAGGACAGCTACGGCCGGTATCTCTGGGGCTGGGATTTGGTGCCCGGATCTCCGGCGAAGCTCCTGGGCTATGACGTCCTTGACGACGAGTACATGCCTGCCATCGCTGCCGGCAAGATCCCGATCCTGTTTGGCGATCTCAGCTATTACTGGATCGCCGAGCGCCTGGAGATGACCGTTCAGGTGCTGCGTGAGACCAAGGCCAAGCAGAACCAGACCGAGTTTGTGTTCCGGCGCCGCATCGGCGGCCAGGCCGTTGGAAACTTCTCCTTGCGCAGCCAGACCATCAGCGCCTAGTCCACCTGAGCATCAGGCACTCCTTGTGGGTGCCTGATGCCTTTTATGAAGGGAGTGAGTGATCCATGGCTTTTTACCATGACGTGAAGAACAACATCAAGATCCTGGAGCACATTCCAGCTGCCCGCCGGACGGCTGCTGGCGCCATCAACGGTACGACTGTGGACTTGCAGGGTCAGGCCATCACCAATCTGTCGTTTCTGATCAGCGCGGGTACTGTGACGACCGCCACCCTGGACGCCAATGTCCAGTGGTCCGACGACAACAGCACCTGGACGAACGAGGCCACCGGCGGTGCCAACGATACGGCCATCACCCAGCTGAGTGCGGCCGGCCGTGCCCGTTTGCATGTACCGGTGCCGACCCATCGCTACTACCGGACGGTGGGCACCGTAGGCGGTGCCACGCCCACGGTCGACTTTGGTGTTGTCGCTGTCCTGGGTGGCACTCGTCATCTGCCGATTTCCTATAGCGCTGGCGAGTAGGTGACGGCATGAAGACGGTGCGATTCATCCGGGCAGGCGTCTGCTATGGCGAACCCGTTGCCGCTCCGGGGCGCACCTATGCCCCAACGGTTGGCGACGAACGGACCTTCGAGGACGCCATCGCCCAGGACCTGATCGACACCGGCTATGCCGAAAGTGTGGAGGGCGCTTCTGAGGAGGCGCCCTCTGCTTCGGTTGGGCCGGCTCAAACACAGGCTTTCACGTCATCGCCGGAAACGAAACCGACACGAGCACCGCGGCGGAAGGGGTGAGATAGGGTATGTCCTATGGTCAGATGTCTGCCCGCAGCGAACGGGTTGTCAAAAGTGATGACACCGAAGTGCGGGAGTTTACGGATGTATGGGGCACAAAGGATGATGTGGCTGCCAGCACGGATATCGGTTCATTCACTCTGATCGCCCTCGTCAAGCGGCTCTTGCAGCGGTGGACAACCGGTGTCGGAATCATCGCCAATCCGGTTGTGGGTGCCCATGCCAACGCTTGGTCAGCCGCGGCTGTGGGCATCGACGGAACCTCTACCGCCTTGGATGCGCAGTACACACCGTTCGTGAGTGCCTTTGGCAATGCCAGTGCCGCCACTACGATCACCCTGCAATATAGCCAGAACGGAGTCAACTACTATGACGGCCCGAATCAGGCCCTAGGCGCCGCTGGCGATTTTCGCATTGACGCGACCGTGGGTGCGCGGTATGCCCGGCTGAAGTCCAGTGCGGCCGCCACGATCACGGCCACACTCGCCGGCAAGAGTTAGGGGGGAGTGACCCGTGGCCATCACGCCCAGTATCAGGGCGCTCATCACCCTGGATGAGTATAAGCGGTTCAAGGATCCGTCCACCCCGGCCGCTGGACAGCTGACCAACAACGATGAGCACTTCCAGTTTTTGATCAATGCGGTTGGTGATGTATTCCGCACCTATTGCAATCTGCCGCTCATCGTGGAGGACGACACCGAACTGCGCGATGGAGACGGGACCAGTAGCGCGTTGTGGCTCTACCGCTATCCAGTTGTGACGGGAACGGGCATCACATTTTCCGCGACCGAAGACCGCGGATTCGGACCGGTCGCGCTCACGCTGGGTACGGATTTCAAACTCCGGGCCGATACCGGCGAGTTGGTGCGCATTACCGGCATTCAGGCTTACAAATGGCCAGAGGGTATCCAAAACCTGAGCATCACCTACCGGGCTGGTCGGTGGGCCAGTACTGCAGTCGTGGACCCCGACATGAAGCTTTGGGCTTGTCGAGCGACGGACTGGCTGAACGACATGGGACCGGCCATCTACGGTGCGAGGCTGGAAGGTCCCAACATCGTGCGCCCGGATGATATGCCGCGGCCCATCAAGTTGGGCCTGCAGCGCTATCGCCGTTATGCGAGGGTGTAGCCATGCCAGTCAACATCAAAGTCACCGTAGTTATCTCCAAACGTCTCCAGGAGGCCGCTAGTCGGGCGCCTCAAGTCGTGCTGAACCACCTACGCAAGGCGATGAACGCTTCGATCCTGGAGACTGAGACCAGGATCAAGGAGTACATCACCGAGATTGGTTTGATCAAGGACGGTCGGCTACGCAACAGCATCCACGGTCGCATAGTGAGTGCCAACATCCGCCAGATCAAGGGCGAAGTCGCAACCGCGAACGTCAAGTACGCCCGCATCCAGGAGTATGGCGGCACCATCGTACCCAAGAACGGTCAGGCTTTGGCGATCCCATTCAACAAGGAATCGGCGCAGGTGCAGATGTACGGCTCTCTCCGCAATGTGGAGGGCTTGTATGTCATCCGTCGGGGAGCGAACGAAGGATTTGGCGGCGCCGCATTTCTGGTGAGCAGCAAGAACCCAAAACTCGGTTGGACGTTGGTCAAGTCGGTCTACATCAAGGAGAAACGGTACATGCGTACCGGCTTCGATCGGGCCCGGCCGCGCATCCTCGAGTTCTTTCGGCTGGCCACACAGCGCGCACTGAAGGCCGTCTTTGGCGTGGGGGAGGGGACAGCGTCCGATGAATGACGTCATCAACAGTCATGTCGATGCCATCAAGGCCGTAGTCCCGGCCGCTACGTTCAAGGAAATTTGGACCTACGACCGAGGCCGGGTGGATGTGCTGCCCGGCGTGACGATGGCTTGGACCGGCGCCAAACGTGTCGACGATTACGGCATCCGAACCGAACGGCACCGCCACGAATGGTACCACACCTACACGGTCAGGCTCTGGTTTCGCACGGACACATCAGATAGCGCCAACAACGACCGCGACATGCGCGCCGGCATCGAGGTGTTCATCGATGCGTTTGAGGCGGATCCCACTTTGGGCGGCAAGGTGAACGGATCGGGCATCATCAAGATCGACCCGCCGTCACAGTTCCAGAACACAGGCGGGAAAATCGTCGGCCAGGGCGTGGACATAACGGTGGTCATCAAAGCGTTCGGTGCCTGGCAATAGGGGGGGTGAGACAATGTTACGCCATGTATCCGCCCGCTCTGCGAAGCGGGTCTTTTCCATTCGCTGGGGCACCATGGACCGCGATATCGTGGTCTGCGCCGACAGCGATGGCATCCTCCGGCAGGCGCCGGAGCGAGGCCAGCCACTGGAATCCGGCATCCCCATCGACCAGGCGAATCCCGAAGCGGCGGATCGCCTGGTTTCGCTTTATGCCGCTCAGATCATCGACGAGCGACCGAAGCCCGTGGCTGAAGCGGACGAGGAACCAGTTCCGGTGTCCGTGACCCCGCCAGCAACCAGAGTCAAATCTGCGAAGGGGAGTGATGCGTAATGGCAGCCGTTACCAAGAATGTTGACCTGTACGAATTGAAGGACGCCAAGGTCTATGCCCTCACGGCCGATGGCGCCGCATTGACCTATGGCACCGGTCAGGACATCCCGGGAATCATGTCTCTGGCCGTCTCGGCTGGGGACACCCGGCAGATCAAGCTGGTGGGCGACAACAAGATCCGCCGGATCGCCGGGCGCATCCTGTCGATCAAGATCCGGGCCACCCACAGCGCTGCCTCGTTCGACGTGTTCGCCACGTTGACGGGTGGTACAGCGGCCGCGGCTGGCACCACGCCGACCACTACGTCATCCTTTACCCAGAAGGGCGCCGACCAGTATGGGTATATCAAAATCGCCGGTCTGATCGCCAACGCCAAGGATATCGGCACGGAGAACGGTGCCAATGCCATCTTGACGGTTTACAAGGCCAAACTCACTGCCCAGCCCGGGTTCACCTCTGACGAGAAGGGCATGGAATGGTCATGGGAAGCCGAGGCCATTCCGACCGAGTTCGACGACAAGATCTGGGACATCACCGTCGACGAGACTGCGGCGACCTTGCCGTAGTTGTAAACGCATGCAAAGCCCCCGGACACTGGCCCGGGGGCCGATACTTTTACGCCAGCTAGGGTAGGCCACCCGAAGGCTGCTGCCGCATTCCCCGGCAGCCGTGCTGGCGCCTTTTATTACATGTGGGATGCGGCAGACGAAAGAAAGGGGAACGCGAACGTGGCTGACATTCGGAGTTTGAAGCTGGTCCGTTACGATGAGGTTCCGTTTCGTGGTGGCGTGATTCCGTCGATCCTGGGTGAGCGCAATGGAAGGCAGATTATCGCGGTGCACATCAAGGCTACCTGCGAAAGATTGGGCATCGATTATCCGACGCAGTACAGCAAGATCAAAGACCATCCGGTATGGAGCAAAGGGATTGGTCTCAGCCCAATCCCTTCAGTAGGCGGTTCTCAGAACACCACTGTACTTGAACTCCGGTATTGGCTGCTGTGGCTCGCGAACATCGATCCGCGCCGGGTAAACCCCGAATTGGTAAACACACTGATCTCCTATCAGGAGGAGGCAGCGGAGGTACTTGAGGCCCACTTCCTCGGGAAAGGCAACATGATCAACGAAGCTGCACTTTTTCAGGCCATGATGCCAGCGATCACAGCACTTGCACAACAGATTGCCCTCGCGGCAATTGACGGGATCAGTCAGGCGCAGGCTGCAATGGCCGCAGAGGTCGCCAAGACGAGAGGCCGACTCGGGACTCTGGAACGGACTGCCAAACACCTTGGCCGCCGTCCGTTGCAGATTGCTTTCCCGATGGATGAGACCGATGAACTAGTTCCTACACAGATGATTCTCCTCCGTGACCAGCGGGCGGCGCGTGGCTGGACCCAGGCCCAGGCTGCCGTCTTCCTGGGGATCTCCCGGTCCTACTACAGTCAAGTCGAAGAAGGTCTGGTCGAAGCACCCGGCTGGTTGAAGCGCCGGATCGCAGCCCTGTTTGGGGGCCGCTAAAGCATAGCGACAGATCTGAAACGGGCGCCCTGCTGCAGGGCGCCCGCTCGTCGCGCAGCGATCTCATGCATGGCCGTCGCGGTCCTCCTCCTCGCTAGCTGCGACCTCGGTAGCCGCGTTTGGGATGCCAGCGGCTAGCCCCCGAAGCAACTCCGTCTGTTCCTTGAGACTCTCGGCCGTTGATTCTGCCGCTTCGGCTGTTCTACGCCAGATACTGGACAGTTCGGCCCCGATAAACATCTGGATAGCCAGGCCGACCAGGATCAGGGCGAACATCGTATCTGAACCCGTACGAGAGTAGCTATTCGGATTGTAAACAACGATAGCCCCGAGCACTGCAGCAACACCAGCGACTGCAAACGCGACGGTTGAAAACACAACTGGTAACCCCCTTTGTCCCTCAATCAGCACGGAGGAGATGCGTCCGTGGAAAAGGCTAAGTTGAAGCGCCAAATGGAGGACTCCTGGAACGAAGCGGTTGGATACCTGGAGAAGGCGGCAGCGGCGCTCACTCAAATTAAGACCAAACCCGCATGGGTCTCCAACGAATGCCGGCGCCGGGCGACTGAGATCAAGTTCGTGGCCGATCGCTTCAAGCGGGCCACCCTTGGGTTATCCGAGGAGCGGGGCGCCTATGCCTACGGCTTCGAGGAGTCAATCCGCATCCTGTCCAGCGCTATCGGTATGGTAGCCAGCGGCGTGCAGGCGAAAGACCGCCATGCCCTACAATTGGCCGACCAAGCAAAGAACCACGCCCAAACCTTGGCGACTGCGGCTATCAGGTCACTGATGACGGAAGATCAGCCGGTGATCCGGGAGATGGCATAGAAGATGAGAATCATCACTACGGTCGCACCACCAAGAGCTATTATCTGCTGCTGCTTCTGCTCCAATTCCTTCTTGGCAGCCTGTGCTGTCACATAGTCGCCCCGATCGAGCGCTTCTTGACGAGCCTTTGCTACCGGAGAATCGCTGGTCACAGCGACGGCGATTCCTTGCATCACAGCGAACACCAACAACAACGCGCCGATACCCATAATGATCAACACACAACCCCCGCCCTTCACAAGTATGTGGATTTCAGCATAGCACAAATTACCTGCCATAAAGAGCGAATGCCCGTTCGCTCTATTCCGGGTCCACTTAATCTGGAGGTGATATCGTGTCTGATACCATCGGTGCACTGTTTCCGCAGGATGTGCGGCTATCTCTAGACACCGAACGGACGCTTAGGCTCAATCTGCAAGGGTTCAGATATCTGGAAGCGCGCTACGGTTCGACCGGCGCTATTCTGGCTGTTCTAGATGCACTGGAGGGTGGAAAGGGACGGCTCTATACGGACCTGCCGCATTACATCTACGCCTGTCTCCTAGACCGCAATGGTACGAGTCCCCTATCACTCAATCAACTCGACGACCTGATCGAGGCGGGTGCTGATATGGCGGCCTGGCGGGATGCCGCGAGTCAGGCGGTGGGCAATTTTTTCCTCCCCCGGATCACGGCCGTAAATCCAAGTCCGGCCAGCCGTGGTCCTGGCACTGGGCCGACTGGTTCGTCTGCGGGGTCTGTGGAAAGTCCCGAGAAGAGTTCTGGGATGTGAGCCTGCGCGAGATTGATTCTTGGTCGAGGGGCCGAGCAATTGACATGGGTGTCGACGAGGCCGGAACCGGCAGTTCGCCCGGCTCACCATTATCCGGGCGCCCTATCTCACCGGCAGACTTCATTGATGGCAAATTCCGGCCAACACAGGGGGGATAGTTGATGGCCGATGAGGACGTTCGGGTACGAATAGAGGCCGAAGATGCAACCGCCAAAGGCACACAGAGCGCAACCTCCAACATCAAGGGAATCGCCAAGGACACCGAGGCGGCCCTTGATTCATTTCAAAACCGGCTCAAGGCCATCGCCACTGAACGGGACCGAGCTTTTGCCGGTATGGGAAACCAGTTTGCCGACCTAAAGAAAAAACTGGCCACAGCGTCAGTGACCGGCGATGTAGTTGGCGCTTCGCAACTGCAACAGCAGTTGATTGGCATGGCCAGACCAATCGTGCAAGCGCAACGCGATGCCCTGGCTGAAATGGCCAAGGATCGAACTCTGACCGATGAGCAGTACATTGAGGTTAAACGGCATCAATATCAGGTGGAGGAACAATTGCGGGCGACCGACGTAGCCGCCCATCGTGCTGCCGAGGAGCAGAAACTGGCTGAGACTCGCAGGACAGAGGCTGCCAAGACCGAGGTGGCCAAACAACAGGCAGAAGCCCGGCGGGAGTTTGAAAAGAACCTTCAGGCGACCGCGCAGACCGTACAGACGGGTGGCCTGGTCGCTGGCATCGCGCTGGCGGGGGTTGTGAAGGTTGCCAAGGATAGCACCGCTGCGTTCGGCGAACTGCAGCGCGCAACCCAAGGCTTGCAGTCCATGTCCATTGCATATGGGCAAAGCGCAACTCAGGCCCAGGCGGCCGCCAAGTCTTTGACCGCAGACGGCATTCTGCCCCTGAATAGCGCAGTGGCCGGACTACGCGATCTGATCACTGCTGGCCTGAACATCGACCAGGCATCCCAATTGATGGCAGTATTCAAAGACCGGGCGGCTCTGGGCAGGGCGGAAACAGTTTCATTCGATCGGGCTGTAGAGAACCTGGCACAATCCTTCAAGACCGAGCAGAGTAGGCTTGGGGACCTTGCGGGCATGACCGAGAACTACAGCATGATCCTCGAGACTGGCGCCAAGCAATTGGGCAAGAACGTCGATTCCCTGACACAGGCGGAACGGGCTCAGGCCAAATATCTGGGCATCATGGCGCTATCTCAGGGTTATATCGGCGGTGCCGCCCAGATGACCGACACCCTGACGGCGGCCCAAGCCAAGCTGACTACCTCTACCATGCTCGCCAAGGCGGCACTCGGAGAGGCCCTATTGCCTGTAACGATGCAGTGGGGAAATGCTCTCACAGGCACCGTGAATCACATCAAGGAATGGATTGCGGTGAATGAGGAGGCGGCACGGTCGACGGTGATGGTGACCGGGGGAGCCCTCACCACCATGACCGTAGTCGGAGGTCTCGCTGGCGCTGTGAGATTGTTAGCGATGGGACTAGGCGGCGGCTGGATAGGCATGGTGATTCTCGGGGTTGTTGCCCTGGGCGGCGCTTTGGCTGGTCTGAAACTCAGCGAGTCGGCCGCTGCAGACGCCGCAAACACCCATAACAAGAAAATCTCCGACTTGAAAGACCAATACGATCGCCTGCAGACCACCCTCTCATTAGCTACCAAAGACTCGGACGAATATAAGGACGCTCAGTTCCGCATCTACGAACTGCAGCAGCAGATCGGCGAGGAACTGCCAACCGTTGTCACCGAGTGGGGAAATCATGGCGAGGCCCTACGGATTAACAAGGACCGCTTCGACTCGTTGGCCGATTCAGCCCGCAAGGCCTGGCAGGCCATCACGAACGGCGGCAAGGTTGGCGACAGCTCAATCGCTGGGCTCTCCTTGCAGATTGCCGAGAAACTGCGGGAGCGCGAGGACTTGCAAACGCAGTTCATCGCCCTTTCCAATGCTAGGGACACCAAGGATATCGCCACCATGAATGCCATGGGGACCGGCCCTGGCGGAGTGGATGCCTTAATCGCCGCTAGACAGCAACGCATCGAACGCCTGGATGGCGAAATAGCGACCATGAACGCCAACCTCAGCAAACTCAGTGCGGAAGGGTCTCCGGATTTTATCGCCCGCCATTATGGAGACAAGCCTACCGTTCCGCCTACTGCCCCGCCAAAGAACGACCCGACCGCCGGAATCGGTGACGGCAAGATGTCCGAAGCCCTGAAAGCCGAAATGGAGACCCTCCAGGACCTTCAGGCCGCTGACAAGTCCCCGGAGAACCTCAAGAAGACCCTCTCCAAGGTCAAGCAAATCCTGCGTGATCATTTCGGCGAACTGAAGAAGCTCGAGAAGGACCGCGATCTGATCCGCCTGTCCGAAATCACCCTGCCCAAGGAAATCACCCAGGCGGAGTATACCGAGGCCATGCGGGCCTTGCAGACCGATGAGCAGATGGCCTCTGCCAAGGGCGCTCCCCTGTCGAACGAGGTTATCAAGGCCCGCCTGGAGTCCATCAAAGCCCAATTCGCCGACTACCTGAAGACCAACCCCGACGCCGCGGCTTCGATTGATGTGCGCCTGGCCGGCATCGACCCGACGATCATCAAGGAGAAGGTTCAAGGGGCCCTTGATGCCATCGAAGGCAAGAAGAAACTGTTCGGCAAGGGGTATTCCCCGGAGCAGGAGCGTACCGATCTGGCGGCTGTCATTCCCATCGCCTACGCGCTCCCTGGCAAGGAGTCCACCAAAGAGGTAGACACCCTGCTGGACCGGATCCGCAAGTTGGATGAAGGCATTCAGGCCGCCCGGTTCGAGGCGAAGTTCAAAGGCATCGGCAAGGCCATCGAAGCGGCCCAGGCCCAAATGGCGCCCCTGCTTGCCGACCTCGAAAAGCAGTTGATCACCGAGGAGGCCAAGGGCGACAAGGCCGATCCCAGGCGGGTCAAGGCCCTGAAGGAGCAGATGCTTAACGCAGTCAAGCCAGCCCTGGAGGCACAGCGGGATGCCCTGCAAGCGCTCCTCAAGGACGACAAGCTGACCATAGACCAGCGCGCCGAGGTCCAACGGGACCTGAACCAGGTCAACCAGCAACTGTACGCCAAAGATGTAGACGCCCACCGGATTGCATCGGAGGCCAAGGTCGCCCAGGAGCGCAAGGCTCTAGACGCCCGCGAGAAGATCCAGACCAAGGCCATGAAGGCGCTGGAGAAGGCCGAGAAGGACGCCATGGACGCCCTCAAGGCGTCGAACAAGACCGCTGAGGACGCCCTGGACGACCGGATCAAGGCCAAGGAGCGCGAGCTCACCCTCTATGAGCGTCAGATCGCGGCCGAGGACCGGTTGAAGAAGCTCACCGAAGCACGGAAGGCCATCGCAGATCTGGAGCGCACCGGGGAACGCGAGCAAGTCCTATTGGCCGATGGCACCTTCGAGATGCGCATCCGGGGCATGGATGAAGCCAAGGCGAAACTGGCCGAGGCCGAGAAGGATGACCGGGAGGCTCGCCACAAGGAAGCCTTGCAGGACGAAATCACAGCCCTGCGCGGCCAACTGGAGAGCCTGCGCGAATCCAACCGTGAGAAGGAAACCGAACTCACCAAGCACTTCACCACCGCCAAGGAGATCCTGACCGACGGCTGGGACAAGATGAAGACCGCCCAGACCGAAGGCATTGG
>DAHVXO010000069.1 GCA_027356675.1 Symbiobacteriaceae bacterium
CGCGGTGAAGACCGCCGTGACACAGGAGCGCGCAAAACCCCGGGGGGGCAACCCCCGGGGTCTCTGTTCTTACTTCGCAGTCAAGGGCGAGGACGCTTTGCCCAACTCGAACTTGTCGTGCACAGCCCGCACGGCCTCCACGGCCTGCGAGGCCCGCACCAGGCAGGAGATCTTGATCTCCGAGCCCGTGATCAGTTCGATGTTCACGCCCTTCTCGGCCAGCGCCTCGAACATGGTCGCGGCCACACCATAGTTGGAGGCGACGCCCGACCCCACGATGGAGACCTTGGCCACATCGATGTCGTAGACCAGTTGGCTGCCGGGGAAAGTCCCGAGGACTTCCTGACAGACCTCCAGGGCCAGATCCAGGTCATCGCGAGCGCAAGTGAAGGAGATGTCGGCAGCCTGATTCCCGCCCGCCCCGGCGCCGGCACTCTGCACGATCATATCCAGGTTGACCTTGGCCTTCCCCAGGGCGCTGAAGACCCGGGCCGCCACGCCCGGCCGGTCCGGCAGGCTCAGAATGGTGATCCGGGCGACCTTGGAGTCGACCGCTACACCGGAGACGACACGATTATTGTTCGGGCTCAGGACCGCCACCACCTTTGTACCCTTCTCCACGCCGCCGTCCGCGGGCAGCGGGGCCAATGAACTGAGGACCTCAAACTCCACACCATACTGCTTGGCAAACTCTACGCTGCGCAGTTGCATGACCTGTGCGCCCGCAGCCGCCAGTTCCAGGATCTCGTCGTAGCTGATCTCATCGAGCCGCCGGGCGGTGGGCACGAGCCGGGGATCCGAAGTGTAGACCCCATCGACGTCCGTGAAGATCTGGCAGGCCTCGGCGCCCAGGTAGGCCGCCAGGGCGATGGCCGAAGCGTCCGACCCGCCCCGCCCCAGCGTGGTAATATCCCCCCGCTGGTCCCGCCCCTGGAATCCCGCCACGATCACGACCTTGCCTTCGGCCAGTTCCCGCTTGATCCGGGCCGTGTCGATCTGCTTGATCTTCGCCGCCCGGTGGTGGTCATCGGTCTCGAAGCCTGCCTGGGGGCCCGTCAACGAGATCGCCGGGCAGCCGACCTCCTGCAGCGTCATCGCCAGCAGGGCGATGGAGATCTGCTCACCGGTGGACAGGAGGACGTCCATTTCACGGGGATTCGGGGCTGATGAGAGTTCAGCTGCTTTCTCGAGCAGGTCATCCGTCGTATCGCCGGGGGCGCTCACCACCACGACCACGTCGAACCCCTGCTTGCGCTTCCATGCGATGCGCCGGGCGGCTCGGCGGAACTTCTCAGCGTTGGCCACCGAGGAGCCGCCGTACTTTTGCACTACAATACCCACGAGCGCCCAATCCTCCTGTCAATAGCGATCATTGTAGAATGCGGATGATGTTGGTAATGGCCGCCACACCCGGCACACCGTGCAGCACCTCACGCATGGTGCGCAGGGCGCCTTCTGTGGTCAGGCCGGTCTCGACCACCAGGTCGGCCGTGCCGTCTGGCCGGGTATACTCGCTCACGTACTCGACCGGGATCCCATAGGTAGGCAATAGATGAACCACGGAGTCGCGGGGCGAGGCGCCATCATATGGGCCCGAAACGCCACTGCCGCCGCTCATGGGCCCGCCCCAGCCACCAGCAGCAATAGCCACGGCTCCCGGGTCCACACGAACAGGGGTCGTCCCCGCCATGCGCACCCGCAGGTAGTACCGGGAAAGGACCCGGACCTGCTCCTTGCGACCCCAGTCATTGTAGTAACGGAACTCCGAGAACGAAACGCCGCGCCGGCGGTTCTTGGCCGCCTCCACGATGTCGCCGATGACGGCACTGGCGGTCGGCATTCCCCCGGCCCCTCGGCCGTAGAACATCGTCTCGCCAACCTCCTCACCGTAGACGTAGATGGCGTTGTAAGCGTCATTCACGCCGGCCAGGGGATGGCTGCTGGAGATAAAGGCCGGGTGAACCCGGGCCTCATACAGGTCGCCCTCCTGGGCGGCCATGGCGATCAGCTTGAGGGTCCAGCCGCGCTGGGTGCCATAGGCGATGTCCTGCGGCGTCACCCGCCGGATTCCTTCGGCGTATACATCCCGGGTGGTCACGCGGCTGTGAAAGGCGATCGTAGCCAGGATCGCCAGTTTGCGGGCAGCGTCATGCCCATCGACATCGGCCGTGGGGTCCGCTTCGGCGTACCCTGCCAGTTGGGCCTCGGCGAGGGCGGTGTCGAACGATTTTCCATCCCGGCTCATCTGGGACAAGATGTAGTTGGTCGTGCCATTGACGATCCCCATAATCCGCCGGATGCGCCCAGCGGCGAGGGTCTCCTTGAGGGGACGCAGAATGGGGATGCCCCCGCCCACGCTGCCCTCGAAGAGCAGGTCCACGTCCATGGCTTCGGCCGTATGGAAAAGCGCCGGACCGTGGTCAGCGATCAGTTCCTTGTTGGCGGTCACCACAGCCTTGCCGTTCGTCATCGCCCGCAGCAGGAGCGGCTCCAGGTGGGCTCCGCCCACCACTTCGACCACGATATCAATCTCCGGGTCTTCGAGGACCGCACTGGGATCGTTGGTGAGCAGACCGGCAGGCACAGCTACCCGCCGGGGCTTGGAGACATCGCGCACCACAATCTTCCCCACCTGCAAGTCGACGCGGGTCTGATGCAGCAACTCTTCCCGGCTCTTCTGCAGAATCTGGTAGACGGCGGTGCCCACGGTACCAAACCCGATCAAGCCGATCTTCATCACACGTTTATCAGCTTTCCCTGAATCCGCCATGGGCCCACCTCCTTCACCACTACTGCCGTGGCCATGAATATGCACGATTATACACCTGCATGATTTTAAGGTCTATCGGTTCTTGGTACAGATCATAAAGTTTCTAGGAATCGCCTGATTGGTCCCTCAACCTGCTGAAAGTCAACCAGGAAGGCGTCGTGGCCCCACGGTGAATCCATCTCCAGGTATTCGGCCTGGCCACCGGCGGCCAATACCCATGCCACCGTTTCCTTCTGCATGTATGTGGGGAAGAGCATGTCCGAACGGATCCCAATGGAGAGCACCCGCGCCTTGATCCGTGCGTGTGCGGCTTCATAACTATCGTAGCCGCGGCCGAGGTCCTGCAGGTCCATCGCCCGGGACAGATACAGGTACGAGTTGGCGTCAAAGCGGTGCACCAGCGCATCGCCCTGGTGGTGGAGATACGATTCCACCTGGTAGGTCTGCTTGAAACCGGCAGCCAGGTCAGATTCGGCCTTGAGATTCCGTCCGAACTGCTGCCACATGGATTCGTCGGAGCGATAGGTGATCATACCCAGCATGCGGGCGATGGCGAGCCCTCTGGTCGGGCCGGGCGTACCGTAGTACTGACCGCCCATGAACCCGGGGTCGGCCAGAATCGCCTGCCGCTGCACCTCGTTGAGGGCGATGCCCTGGGGATGGAAGCGCCCGGCCCCGCCGATGGGGATAATGCCGGCCACCCGCTCAGGGAAGGTCACGCCCCATTCCAGCGTCTGCATGCCGCCAAGCGAGCCGCCGATGACCGCGACCAGCCTTGGGATGCCCAGCACGTCAAGCAGGCGGGCCTGGGCCCGGACCATGTCCCTCGCCGTCACAGCGGGAAAGTCGAGGCCGTATGGGCGTCCCGTCTCGGGATTAGGCGAGGCCGGCCCGGTACTCCCCTGGCAGCCGCCCAGCACGTTGGCGCAGATCACGAAGTAGCGGTCCGTGTCCAGCGCTTTGCCCGGTCCCACCGCCGTGTCCCACCACCCGGGCTTGCGGTCAGCGGGGTCGTAGCGGCCAGCCACGTGGCTGTCGCCGGTCAGGGCATGACAGACCAGGATGGCGTTGTCCCGAGCGGGCGAGAGTGTGCCCAGCGTCTCATAGCATAGGGTCACTGCCGGCAGCTCGCGGCCGCACTCGAGTGCCAACGGGTAGTCTGGAGTGGCCACAGTTGCGTATTTCCGGCGCACCAAATCCTCGGAACCCACGGCCACTCACCTTCCTCCAAAACATAACAATAACCGCCCCCCAGACAAGGGAGCGGCTCACGCGTCACAGAGCGACGAGACAACCGGCCCTCCTTATCTCCCGGCGCGGCCCGCAATGCGGTCCGCCGGTGGAATTGGCACCTTCGGATGCACGCAGGCATCCTGGGTTGCCGGGTTTCATCGGGCCATGTCCCTCTACCTCTCTGGATAAGAAGCTCCGCCAGACGCCTTGCGGCCCCCGTCGGAGTGCATATGAAGTTGGAGTAAATGCTAGCACGGGCGGGCAAGCCTGTCAACGGCGTTTTGGTACGAGTCCTAGAATGGGCGATCGCCCACCGGTTTGACACCGGCCACCGCCGCCTCCGCCTCGCACATGGCGAGCACTTCGTGCGCTTCCATTTCACCGCTGCCCCACAAGGCGACGGCCCGCAACACCAGGTCGGCCTCACCGGCATGGACGAGCTGCGCCAGGACCACCGGAAGGTCGTCCTTCGCCTGCAACCGCCGCTGATAGTGCTGTCCGATCTTCGCCAGGATCTCAGCAGTCTTGGCGACCGCATCCTCCCCGCGGGGATGGAACCGTACGATGGTGCCCAAAGGCCATGCCTCCTCAGTGCGCGCGCCGGGCCGTTCATCTCCCGCTTCTTCCGATACCGGGAATTAGTGTAGCATACCGGAAAAACCCCTGCAAGAACTGGCAACGCGCAGCGCAACCCTGGCAGATACGCCCAAGGGACTATGCGCGCCGGTGCACATAGTCCCTTGGGCCATACGGGCTCAGATGATGATGCAGATCAACCCGCCCGACCCCTCGTTGATGATGCGCGAGAGGGTCTCCTGCAGCTTCTGCTGCGCATCTTCGGGCATGCGGTACAGCTTGCCCTGAATGCCCTCCTGGACCAGTTCGTGCAGGCTCTTGCCGAAGATGTCGAAGTCCCAGAGCTTCTGCGGGTCGTCCTCAAACTTCTCCAGCAGGTACTCGACCAGGTCCTCCCCCTGCTTGGCGGTGCCGATAATCGGCGTTACCTCGGCGGCGATATCGGCACGGATGAAGTGCAGCGAGGGAGCATTGGCCCGCAGTTTCACGCCGTACATGATACCCTGCCGGACGAGTTCCGGTTCCTCAAAGGTCAGATCAGAGAGGGCCGGCGAGACCATTCCATAGCCGGAGGTCCGCACGTCATGAAGGGCATCCTTGACCTTGTCATACTCAGCCTTCGCATGGGCGTACTCCCGGAGCAGCCGGACCATTGTGTGCTTGCCCTCCAGGGGCACGCCCGTGATCTCCTCGAGGGTTGCGTAATACAGATCATCCCGGGCCTCGGTGTCCACCTGGGCGATCCCGGTTCCCATATCCACGTTGCGCAGGGTCACAGCTGCCATGAACTCGTAACCGCCCAGCTTCTCCACCGCAGCGTCCACGTCGCGGATCTTCTGGATGCCCTGCAGGGCGTCGCTGATCGCCTCTTCGAACTGGGCCCGGAGGGGATGGGCCCGGTCCAATTCCTGGATCCAGCGGGGCAGGCTGATGTGCGCCTCGCGCACCGGGAACTCAAAGAGGGCCTGCTCGAGGATCAGGTGGACGTCATCGTGGGACAGATCGCTGGCGTCGACCGGGATGACCGGCGCGCCGTACTTGACTTCCAGCTCGCCCGCGAGCTCCATGCTCTCCTGGGCGTACGGCCGCGTGGTGTTCAGCACGATCACGAACGGCTTGCCCAGGGCCTGCATCTCAGTGACCACGCGTTCCTCGGCCTCAAGATACTTGCCACGGGCCAGGTCCGTCACCGAGCCATCGGTGGTGATTACCAGGCCGATGGTCGAGTGGTCGGCGATGACCTTGCGCGTACCGACCTCCGCCGCCTCGTGGAACGGGATCTCGGTCTCGAACCAGGGGGTCCGGACCATGCGGGGCTGGCCGGATTCGTCCTGGTAGCCCAGCGCGCCCTCGACGGCGTAGCCGACCGAGTCGACCAGCCGGATCCGGACGGTCAGGCCCTCCTGCACGGTGACCTCCACAGCACTGTCCGGGGTGAACTTCGGTTCCACCGTCATGATGGTGCGCCCGCCGCCGGACTGGGGCAGTTCGTCGCGGATGCGCGCCTGCTCGTACTCATCGGCGATGCTCGGCAGGATGACCAGCTCGGCGAAGCGGCGGATAAAGGTGGACTTCCCGGTGCGCACGGGGCCGACGACTCCGATGTACAGATCCCCACCGGTCCGTTTGGCAACGTCTTCGAAGATGTTAAACTTCTCCACGCCCTTTTCCCTCCCTAGGGTCCATCCTCGTCCAGAGTGCTCTCCCCGGCCGCCCCGTGGGCAGCGGCCGCTGGTCGCGGTGGAAATCCCCTGTCTCAACGACATGCCTATGAGGGATGCTGGTAGGGTATGTCTACTTGGAAGAAGTCTTGTCCCGGTCTCGCGTTCAGCTCGCTTACGCCGTGACGCACCCTGGATCGGGTAGGCGTCTTCACTGACCGTCCCGATTCGGGTCCGGGAGGGGCCTGGGGACGGGCCTCGGTTCGGAGTGACGATGACCCTTTCCTGGGGTATTCCTTGCAGTGCAATCGGATGCGGATTTCCGCGGCACATGCCTCGATCCTCACGGACCCGCTGAATCAGTTCTTGTATGGATGCCTCCTCTGGAGACTCCCACGCCGGCACCTGGTCTTGTCATGACTACCGAACATAGCCATGCAGCCATTGTGCCGCGTCCAGGAAGTCGGACGCTATGTAGTCGGGTTCCACGTCGGCCCAGGTGTCGCGATATTCACCCAGTGAGCTTTCGCCCCATCCTGTCCGCACCAGTATTTTGGTCGCTCCTACTGTAGCAGCCGCCCGCATATCTGTCGCACCAACGTCGCCGATAACGGCACACTTTGACAGGTCCAGTCCATGCTCTTTGGCGGCGCGGTACAGCAAGCCAGGCGCTGGTTTATGGCACTCGCACCCTTCATCATGTCGATGCGGGCAGAGATAGGTGCCGTCCAGACCGAACGACGTGAACTGCTCTGTGAACTCCTCCTCCATGGCCCGACCATGAGCAATCTGGTGCTGGTTCGTAAACGCGAAGACTTTGAGACCCACACGCTTCAACAGCGTTATCGAGTCAGCAGAAAAAGGGTAGAGTGCGAAGTCCCGCGGGTGGATGAAGTGCCCGGTACCACCCATGGTGCCGTCTCGGTCAACGAATACTGCTTGTAGCTTCGACATCTTGTAGCCTCCCTCCCAATTCCTTGACTGTTTGAGCCAGAACTTCTGCCTCTCACCGGCCTGGTGTCAAGACCGCCGTTATGTGGCGCTCGCCGCCGTCCGCCGTTTGCAGGTGACAGTTCATGCTTGCTAGCGGAGAGGGGGATCGGTGAGCGTACCTCCCGCTCCGGGCCGTATCGTTTGTTCGAAGGAACTGTTGTTGACGGGAACGGGTGTTCGTGTTATTCTGGGAATAAGTTCCAGAGTAACGAGGTGGTCCCGGTCATGCGACATCCGGCGATCCAGCTCCCATGCCCTCACTGCGGCAGCGGATGCGTCCACGGGCACGGCTCTTTTGGCCTGATGAACGGCGCTCGGCAGCAGCGCTACCGGTGCCGATCCTGCGGCCGTACCTTTAACCAGGACACCGGTACCCCGCTCAGCTACCTCAAGAAGCGCGACCGGTGGGAACAACTGGCGGAGGGCATGGCGCAAGGGCTTTCGATACGCTCTCTGGCGGCTGCCCTGAACATCGCGGTGGCCACAGCCTTCCGCTGGCGCCACCGCCTGCTCGGTGCGCTCTGTCGCCGGCCGCAGCCGGTGCTCACGGGCCAGGCGGCTGCCAGTGAGGCCTACGTCCCATACTCGGAGAAAGGCAGCCGGCAGACGGACGGACGCGGAGCCCATGGTATCCGCCGTGTGCGGGCCGCCGGCGCCGGA
>DAHVXO010000077.1 GCA_027356675.1 Symbiobacteriaceae bacterium
GCTGCGGTGTCGATCATGGGTCACCCCCTCTTTACCTGCAGTTTAGTGAACCGCCTGGCTCAGATCAAACCCCGCTGACGCAAATCGCGCTGGATGGTAAAAATGCAGCTAATAATGACGTCACGGTCCCGCTCGCTCAACCCCACAAACCGGACCGCCACCCACCATTCCCCTTCGCTGACCCGGCGGATGGTCCGAATGACTTCGCCCGTGAGGTGCAAGGGCCGTCCCAACACGTCCAAGGTCATCTGCAATTGCGTGCGAGACGAATACGGCTCCGGGCAAAGAATCTGGGCACCACTGCCGCTGATGTCCCTGGTCCGGCTGTAGATTACAGTATCCGGGCGGGCCTGATCCTCCCCCTCCGGCACCGCGACGACCTTGTAGGTCAGATGCAGGGTCGCTTCCTGTCGCACAAAGTCCCGCTGTTGGACTCGGTCCACATCCCGCTCGTCGGGTATCGCCAGCTTAACCACCGGGATTTCGCCACGATCGATGGCCACAACCCGTGTGGTGAAGCGAATCTTGGCCCCTGACTGGAAGTACTCGAGCGCAACGGTCTGCCCCGCTCTAACGGGCACCTGCGAGCCGCCTTGGAGCGGCGCCGCCACGACAATGAGCCGGTCGGTGACCTCCTCAACATAGGTCGGATAGATACCGGTGTTCTGGCCAAAGCGGATCTTGAGATCCACCTTCTGACTGGGCCTTGGCAAAAAGTCCACTTTACATGGCTCCTTTCAGCGCCATTTGGAGAAGACTCGTGTCAATCGGTCAAAAAAGAGTCCCACCCCCGTGCGAGGGCCGCCCTCATCACCCACAAGCTTACGGGCCAGTTCCAGCACGGCCTTGCTGGCCGGACTGCCAGGTGCCGCCAGAAAGAACGGTTGCTGGTTGCGCACGCAGCGAGGCACTTCCTTGTCCACTGGAATCAACCCGAGGAACTCAACCGAGGTCCCCAGGAACTTGAGGACGGTCGTGCTGAGCCGGTCTGCGGCTTCAGCCGCCTCCTTCACGGTCTGCGCCTGGTTGACGATCACCTTGATATCCGCCGCCGGATTGCGCCGGACCACCGTCTTGATCACAGCGTAGGCGTCGGTAATGGCGGTGGGCTCCGGCGTGGTCACGACCAGAACAGCGTCAGCCGCCAGCACGAAATTGGTGACACTGCGGCCTAAACCGGCGCCGGTGTCGAGCAAGAGAAAATCCGTCCGTCCCTCGATCTTGCGCAGGCTCTTGATGAAATGTTGCAGGTCCGCCTCGGGCAGATCAGCCAGATCACCCACGCCGGAGCCACCTGCGATCAGCTTGAGGCGCCCGGGTGCGTCATAGATCAAATCGAGAATGTCCATCTCACCGGAGATGGCATGGCCCAGGTGGAGCCGCGGCACGGTGCCCAACAGCACATCCACGTTAGCCAGACCCAGGTCGGCGTCCAGGACGATGACTTCACGTCCGAGAGAGAGCAGCGCATAAGAAAGATTGACGGAGACATTCGTCTTGCCTACCCCGCCCTTGCCGCTCGTCACGGCCAGTACCCTGGCTCGGCGAACGGTAGTGGGAGCACGGGATCCGAGGATCTCCGCCTTGTAGGATTGGGCGAGCTGCCGCAAGCGTTCTGCTTGGTCCCTCATGACTTAATCCCCTAATATTGCCCGTGTGATTTTTTCGGGATTGGCTACTTCGATGTCGTCCGGTACATTCTGCCCGTTCGTAATATACGACAGCGGCAGATGGTATTTATGGATGATGTTATAAATAAAGCCCGGTGTCTCTACCTCGTCCCATTTGGTAAACAGGAACCGTTGAAACCCAAGGGGCAAATAGCTCTGGACGATACCCATCGCATTCCGGTACCCAGAGGTCAGGCTGACGACCAAGTACATCTCGTCTGGGCTCAGGGCGGTCAGATAGGTCTGCAACTCCCGCATATGCTCTTCATTGCGGGGGCTGCGACCGGCGGTGTCCACCAGGATCAGGTCCCGGGTCTGATGGCGGGCGATCGCCGCCACCACCTCGGTGGGCTCGTAGACGACTTCCAGCGGGATGCCGAGAATATCGCTATATGTCCGGAGTTGCTCCACAGCAGCGATCCGGTATGTATCAGCGGTGATGAGTGCCACCCGCAGGTGGCGTCCAAGTGCGTAATGGGCGGCCAGCTTCGCCAGGGTCGTGGTCTTGCCGACGCCGGTCGGCCCCACCAGCGCCACGATGCGGCACCCGGCGGTGGGAATCTGCACCGTTTCGACGGCGCTGAGGTCCCCCAACAGGAGTTCCCGGGCGAACTGCCTCGCCTCCGGAAACGTCAGCTTTCCCCGCAAATCACGGCTCCGGATCCGGTTGACAAGGTTGAGGGCGACATCGTCCTCCAAACCACCTGTGCGCAGAATCTCATAGACCTCATGCAGTTCCGGCTCCGGGGGGCCACCGGCTGCGGCGGTCGAGATCTTCTCCAGCACCTCGCCCATCATGGCCTTCATGGTCGCCATCTCGCTCTTGACGGCAGCCATGGCCGGTGCGGACCGGAGGGCGGGCGAAGACACGCCCGACGTCAGATCAGGCGCCGGGCCCACCGGCCGGGTCTCGGCATGATCTGCGGCAGCGGTAACCTCAATCATGCGGGTGCCGAATAGCCCAAAGATCCCCCCGATCTTCATTTGGTCGGTATGGAGGATCACGGCTTCCGGCCCCAATTCTGCCTTGACTTGTGCCATCGCCTCAGGGAGCGTCCGTGCCAGGAACTTCTTGACCCACACTTATGCATTCACCATCCCTACAGCCTCGACTTCGAGGTTGGGATCTATTTCATTATAGGACAGAACAACCAGCTTTGGTAAAGTCCGTTCCGTGATTCGCTTAAAATACGGACGAATCGCCGGGGACGTGAGCACGACCGGGACCGAGCCCAGCGCCGCCATGTCTCCCGCAAGTCGGGTGACGGCATTGAGGATCCGGTGGATCATTTCTGGCTCCAGGTTCAAATAGGTGCCGGTGGCCTGCTTATCCACAGACCGGGCAATCCGGTTCTCAAGATCCGGATGGACGGTGATCACTCGCACCTTGTCCACCAGCCCCAGCTGACGGGAGATCGACCGGGAGAGGCTGGCCCGGACATACTCGGTGAGAACCTCCAGGTCCTTGGTCCCGGCCCCATAGTCGGACAGCGTTTCGAGGATCGTCACCAGGTCCCGGATGGAAATGGCCTCCCGCAGCAGGTTCTGCAAGACCTTCTGCACTTCCCCGAGGCTCAGGGAACGCTGGAGTTCCTCGACCAGAGCGGGATGGGTCTCCTTGATCAGATCGATCAGCTGCTTGACCTCCTGGCGACCCAGGAGTTCAAAGGCATGCCGCCGGATCATTTCAGTCAAGTGGGTCGCGATGACAGCCGGTGCATCGACCACGGTGTAGCCCGCCAGTTCAGCCTGCTCCCGGTCAGGATTGGTCACCCAGATGGCGGGGAGACCGAAGGCCGGCTCTCTGGTTTCCAGACCCGCTACCTGGCGGGTGACCGTGCCGGGGTCCATGGCCAGGAAGTGGTCCGGCAGCAATTCGCCTTGCGCCACTTCGATGCCCTTCAGCTTGATCACATACTGGTTGGGCTTGAGCCCCATGTTATCCCGCACCCGGATGTATGGCAGTACCAGACCGAGGTCCAGTGCGGTCTGGCGCCGGATCATGACCACACGCTCCATCAGATCGCCACCGAGCCCCGCATCCGCCAGAGACAGCAGCCCGTAGCCAAGTTCGATCTCCAGGGGGTCCACTTGCAGGAGCCCCAGGACGCTCTCCGGCTTGCGTTCCTCGGCAGCCGCAGCCCGTCCCTCCGCTTCGGCCGCCTGGGCCTCCTTGGCCGCATCCGTACGGGCAACCCGCTGCGTCTGCCAGGCCATCAAAAGAATCAGACCGCTGAGGGTCCAGAAAGGGAAGCCCGGTAAGCCGGGAGCGAACCCCAGCATTCCAATGGTGGTGCCAGTCATGTACAGGACCCGTGGCTGCTGGAGCAGCTGTCCGATCAGATCCTGGCCCAGATTGGCGTCCGACGCCGCCCGGGTCACCACGATGCCGGTCGCGGTGGAGATCAACAGGGCGGGAATCTGGCTGACCAGACCGTCGCCGACGGTCAATAGGGCAAAGTGCTGCAGCGCGCCGGCAGCGTCACGGCCCTGCATGAAAATGCCGACGGCGATGCCGCCCAGCAAATTTACCACGTTGATGATGATGGCAGCGATGGCGTCGCCCTTGACAAACTTCGAGGCGCCATCCATCGCTCCGTAGAAGTCCGCCTCTTGCTCGATCGCCCGGCGCCGGGCCCGAGCCTCTGACTCAGTGACCAATCCGGCGTTCAGGTCGGCGTCGATGGCCATCTGCTTGCCAGGCATGGCATCGAGGGTGAA
>DAHVXO010000087.1 GCA_027356675.1 Symbiobacteriaceae bacterium
TCGCTCGTGGGACGGAATCGCCATGCCGAGGGCGTTGAGGAAGGTGGTTTTGCCGCTGGCAGTGGCGCCGGAGACGACGATGTTGATGCGGGCTGCTACCTGTGTGACGAGCAGGTTATGAAGTGCGGGGGTAAGGGCGCCCATGGCGACCAGCTCATCCAGCGAGTAGGGCCGCTTCGGAAATTTGCGGATGGTGATGGTGGGGCCGTCCAGCGCCACCGGCGGCAGCACGATGCTGACGCGAGATCCGTCGGGCAGGCGGGCATCTACAATGGGGTCGGACTCGTCCACCTTGCGGTTGAGCGGCGAGACAATCTTCTCAATAATGGCGAGCATCTCGCTCTTGTCGGCAAAGGCGAGGGGCTGGCCTTCCCGGTCCGTGGCCCGGGAGATCTGGCCCTTCCGTTCGATGAAGATGCGGTCGGGGCCATTGACCATGATCTCGGTGATGGCCTCGTCGTGCACGAACGGCGTCAGGATGCCAAAGCCGAAGATGCTGGTCAGAATCTGGTTTTCGATCTCGGCCCGCTCATGCGAAGCCAGCACCAGGAGCGGACTGCGGGTCTCTTCCTCCGCCAGGTAATGATGGATCAGCGTCCGAGCCGTCTCCCGGCCCGCCGGGGCGTGGGGGTCCAGTTCGGCAGCCTCCACCAGACGCCGCCGGATTTGTTGGCTGAGCTGGCGCAGGAGGTCACGGCGCTGCGCCTGGACCGGGGAAGCGTCACCGCCCTGTAAGCGCTCCTGTACGGATCGAATCACCTGCTCCAAGGCCACGGACGCTTCAACTCCTTGGGGCCGAAAATGGGCACGAGCTGATGAGCCAACTGGCGCAAAGCTAGCATGCCTGACCCATGCTTACGGAGGTTGGGCGGGCCGCCCAGTTCAGCCGCTGTCAACAGTTCTGCCGCCTCCGGGATGGTACCCAGCACGGGCAGGCCGATCACCTGCTCGTACTCAGCACGTCCGTATTTACTGCCTGGCTGGACCCGGCTAAAGACCACGCCCATACGCTCTCGCCCCACGTGGGCTGACCGCAGGAGGTCCAGCAGTTCGAGCGTCTGCCAGCCGGTGATGACCTTCGGGCTGATCGTGAGAGCGATTCGCGTAGCCCCCAGGAGGGCGCCCAGCGTCCGTTCCGTCAGTTCGCTGCCCGTGTCCACGATCACGACCTGGGCCAGCGCGGCCAGCTGCCGGAGGAGCGCTTCCACCTCGGTGGCCTTGACCTGGTCCATCTTGGCAGGGCCACTGGAGAGTACCACCTGTAGTAAGTCGCCAGCCCCGGGAGCTGGGACCAGGGCGGTCCGGAGATGGGCGATGGCGGTGTTCCCTGTCGTAAGCAATCCGGCGAGACCACTGCTGGTGTCGCGCGGGAGGCGAAGCCAGGGCGCCACCGCTCCATACTGGGAGAGGTCAACGAGCACCGTCGTGCAGCCCTTCTGGGCATACAAGTAGGCCAGGTGCAGGGCGATCAGGGTCTTACCCACTCCACCGGCGGGGCCATGGACGACGATCACTTGGGGAAAGACCGGTTGCATGAGCGCGATCCCCTCCTGGTCTCAACGGTTGGGTTTGGGCGGCTCTGTCTTGGCAGGTTCCGGGATCGCCTTGACCGGCCCCGTATCGGCCTGACCGCTGAACTTGAGCGGGCTCGTCACCCGCTGGGCCACCGGGTCGCCCGGGTCGGGCGGGTCCAACACCAGGTCCACCACGCCGGTCCGCTTGGCCAGGTTCAGGTCTACCGCCTGATCGACCGTAACCATGACTGTTACCAGCACATCCTCGTCGGGCTCACCGGCGGGTGCCCGCTGGATGTCCAGTACCAGCACCTGCTGCAGTAGGAGGCTGGAATAGATGCCTCCGGTGGAATCGGACTTGGAGGTGAAGACCAGATCAACCCGGTCACCGGGACGCACATGGGAGCCCAGTACAGCCTGCTGGTCAACCTTCAAGCTGGCAGCCCGAGTGCCAGGGGGCAAGAAGTCGGCCAGGGCGCCAACACTTGGGATGGAACCCGGTTTGACCGCTCCGGGTTTGGCGAAGTCAGACGGGCGGTCGCGCAGGACCTCGCCCGCTTCGATTCGGCGACGGGCATACTGCCCGACCACTTCACTGATGGACCTGAACGCGTCGGCGGTCAAGTGCTGCCGGTCCCGTTTGCCTACGGGCACAACCTTCAGCATCTCTGCCGTGATCAGGCTGCGGGCGGGGATCTCCTTGGCGGCAACTACGACCGGCTCTGTCTCGGCGAGTGATCCAAGGTAGACCTTGACACCCCATGCCGTGGTGATGGCCAGGAGGGCTGCCCAGAACAGTCGCAGGCGCCACCTAGCCAGCATGTTTCCGGGCCTCCCCTCCGGCGAACCAGGTCCGGATTGGGCGGATGAGCACTTGCGCATACAGGCGCGCTACCACGAACGAGAGGAGCAGCGCCCCAGCTACCTGTACCAGAAGGCCGAATACCGGTGGAAACAACCAATGCTCCAGCCCTGACCGGATCGCGCCACTGCCAGCCATGGCGCCGCCAAGTGATACGCCCAGACCAATCAGCGCCGCAGTGGCATGGGCATTCACGATGGTGTGGTCGCGTCCTGATCGCCGTGCTCTGACAGTAGCGAGGGCGATTCTCAGGAGGTGCCAGCCGATCAGTAGCAGTGCGATCAGCCCAATCGTCTGATTGAGTAACTGGAAGGTGTCGATGGTCGCTCACCTCGTTTCACGCCTTGCGGACTAAAAGGGATCGGTCTTGCTTGTCGCGACAGGAATAACGAACCTAATCATCGCAACTGACCTATAATTTGTAAATTCTCCGCCTGCATTTTGGCTTCCAGCGAAAAACGAATGGGAGGGTCTGACGCGCCAAGGCCGCGGGGAAGGTGCCCGCGGCCTTAAAGTCTATCCAGCACTGCTTTGACGACCCATCCGTGTTCTTCTATACTGAAATCACGCACCGCGAAGGAGGGACCGCACATGTCGTTCCCTGGGCCTCGCTTTACGTATGAAGACTATAAGCTGATGCCGGAGGATAAGCGGTATGAGGTGATCGAGGGGGAATTGTTGATGACACCCGCACCAAACGTACCCCACCAGAGAATTCTGGGTCGCCTCTATCGGAAACTGGCGGCGTTGGTGGAGGAAGAGGGGCTTGGTGAGGTGCTTCTCGCCCCTACCGATGTCATTCTCTCCAGTGAAAACGTGGTCCAGCCAGATCTCTTGTTCGTGTCGAAAGAGCGCCTGGCTGTGATTGACCGGGACGGCGTACATGCTGCACCTGACCTGGTGGTAGAGATTCTCTCCCCGTCCACCGCCGGCCGTGACCAGGTGGTGAAGCGCAAGCTCTATGCCAAATACGGGGTGCGGGAGTACTGGGTGGTTAACCCTGAGTCCCGATCGGTCGAAGTGGCCATCCTGGGCGCCGGTGGTCTGGAGACCTGGCGTACTTTTCCGGGTAGCTCGACCCTGGCCTCACCCTTGCTCGCTGGGCTGGCCATCCAGGTCTCGGAGCTGTTTGCTCAGTAACATCACGTCGACTCCGTAGGGGATTCAGCCCCTTCACGTGCTCAACCCGGCACCGAAGTGCCGGGTTTTTTGCATGCGTATTTGCCTTAGGCCTTCACAATCTCCACCTTGGTGTCAAGCTGGGAGCAGGCGCCGCCGATGGGGTCCATGAGCGAGGTCCCCTTGGCAAAGCCGTCGTCCTGGCGGATCACGTCGTTGACCCGGAAGCCGGTGCCCCGGCCGGGTCCATACCCGGTGGGCTCAATCCCCGTCTCGCGGTAGCTGAAGGGCGTATGCCCGTAGGCCGTCACCGGTGGGATCACGGTGCCGTCAATCTCCATCGCCTTGGCACCGTACGTCTCGTGGCCGTAGCTGAAGTCAGCGCCCACCACCCCGGGCCGGATCGCCTCAGTCAGGTAGACCTCGGTTTCCGCCGTGAAGCTGGCGGAGCGGATCTTCACCCGGTCGCCGTGCTTGAGCCCCCGGGCGGCGGCATCCCGCGGGTGGATCCAAACCGGGTTGCTCGGGCGGATCTCCCGCAGCCAGGCGTCGCCAACGTTCCGGTGCGTCCCGAGATGGCTGGACTTCCAGTTAATGAAGTGCAGGGGCAGGTTATCTACTACCTCCTTGCCGCTGAAGTCCCGCACCGGTTCCATGCGCGGCGTGCCGTCAAAGAGGCTGCCGTCGTAGGAACTCTTGGCCTTGGCGACCCCCTCGTCATACAGGTTGACCTGTGCGGCATAGCGGAAGCGGACCCACTCTCCCTCGTAACCCGAGTCAGGGGGAGCAAAGCGGCCGCCCCGGTTCAGGACGTAGATCACCTTGGCCCATTCCTCCGGCTTTACCGCAGCCCGCCACTGGTCGTAGTTAAACCCCTTCCCCAGGGCAGTCTGGCGAGCGCTGATGAGGAGTTTCTGCTCCTCCGGGGAGGCGTCCGGCACTGGCGTATCATCGTAGGCGATGTTGGCGGCGATCTTCAGGTAATAATCCACCGCAGAGTTCAGGCTGCTGCCATCGGGGAAGGCGCCCTCCCCCACCCCCGGCAGGCCCAGTTGCTTGGCCAGGTCGATCATGGCGTCCTCCACTGGGCGGGGGCCGTCCATCACCCGGATGGCCGGCTGCTCCAGGTGGCTCTCCTTCAGGTTCTGGTTCGGGTAAATCACCTGCAGGCCGAAGCGCTCCAGGTAGGTGGTGTCGGGCAGGATGTAGTCGGCGTACTGGCTGGTGCCGCCGACCACCACATCGAAGGCGACCACCAGCGGGATCCGCTGCTCATCCTTCAACATCTCGGCCTGGAACTGGCCGCCCGCCACCGACTCCACCGGGCTGATCCGGTTGATGAAGAGCGCCTTCAACGGATACGGATAGCCCTCGTAGGCGCTGGGGACCACCTCGTGGGTGGAGTTGCCGGCAAAGACCGACCAGCGCCGCTTGGCCGGGTATCCGTCCCGGGCGAAGAGGGTCGACTGCTCGTAGACCGACTTTTCCCGGGTGATGGGGATCCCCCAGGCACTCCGGCCCTTGGGTACGGTGGTCAGGTCATAGCGCTTGCCCTTGGTCTCGGCGTAGCGGATGGCGGAGGAGTTCTCGCCGCCCTTCCAGTCGTGGTTGCCGATCAGGAAGTTCAGGATGCCGATCGCCTGAACGGTGTAGAAGCCGTTGGTATGCATCGCCGGCCCCCGGTAGGACATAGCAACGGCGCGTTTGCCATGGGAGGTGAAGTCCCGGGCCATCTCGATGATGGTCTTTTCCGGCACGCCGCACATCTCGGCGTACTCGGCCAGGGTGTGTTCAAAAACCCGCTCCTTCAGCAGGGTAAAGGCCGACTTGACCCGGATCCCGTTGATCTCCGTGTCCACCTCCAGTTGCCCCGAAGTGGCCGCATCGGCCGGGACCGGGCTGCCGTTCTGAAGCACCATGAATTGCTCGGCAGTGCCCAGGCCCAGATCTTTGGCCCGGAGCTTGGGACGGGTGGGGACGGAGACATTGACCAATTGGGTGGCGTCTGACCAGGTGGGTTCACCGTCCGTCGTGGCCGCCTTCTGGTTCGGGTTGGCGAGGTAACGGGCGTCGTAGCGCTTGTTATCGATAATCCAGCGGATCATGCCGAAGGCGAGGGCGGAGTCCTGCCCTGGCTTGACCGGCACCCAGAGGTGGGCTTTCTCGGCGGTCTTGGAGAGCCGCGGGTCCACCACCACCAGCTTCATGCCCCGGGCGATAGCGTTGGTCAGCTTGGGCGCCAACCAGGTCGGACCCTTGTTCGCGACCACCGGGTTGGTGCCCCAGGCGATCAGGTAATCGCAATAATCCAGGTCGGCGTACTGCCGCTTCTTGCTCGGCTTGCCATTCCGGGTCCGCACGTTGGCGATGACGCTGGAAACCCCGCAGATGCCGCCGTGGTCGAACAGGTTGACGGAGCCGCAGGACGAGCGCACCATCCGGCTCATGAAATCCTGGCGGTTGCCGCTCAGAAAGGCGATCTGATTGGCCTTCGGACCCAGGTCCGGAAGCTTCGTGTCGATCAGCAGGTCCCGATACCTGACGTCGAACTCGGCCTGGCTCATCTGCCCCTGCTTGACCTTTTCCCAGTCGGCCATAACCGGCCCCTTGGGCACGAAGGCCAGGGCGGGTTTGATGGCGGCGGCGATCTCGCTCAGGGCCTGTTCCCAGGAGAGCGACTGCCAGCGCCCGCCGCCCCGGGGACCGACCCGCTTCAGCGGTTTGGCGATCCGGTAGGCGTCGTAGGCGGTCTGGATCCCGGCCTGCCCCTTCAGGCAGGTCCGCCCGCCCCGCAGGCTACGCCCGCCCGCCGGGAGGTCGCCCAGGCCCTTGGCGGCCTTTGCCGGATCGGTGGCATAGTCGATCTGGCCGAAGGGGACGGTGTTCAGTGAGCTATACGGGTTGCCGGCGATCTTCCGGGCGTAGGCCTTGCCGGCGGTTTTGGCGGGGTCGGTCAGCGCCACTTTGATGGTGCAGTGGGTGTTGCACTGCTCGCAGGTCGTATAGATCACCCGGTTGGCCGGAATCTCATCGCTGTAGCTGCCCACACCGTGGACGACCTCTGTGGCAAAGGGGTCGGCAAAGACGGCTTCCAGCCGGCGGCCCAGGAGCGGCATGGCGGAGATCGATCCCAGGGTAGCGGCTCCGATCATAAACTGGCGTCGGGAGACTCCATTCGCCGACTTCTCAGGCTTGCTACTCATGCGCAGCACCTCCATTCAGATCCAGCGGCAGCACCTCGGCTGCCAGTGAGAAGAGCGTCAGTCCCAGGGCGATCACCCCGGCGCTGCTGGCCCATTCCACCAGGTTGGGGGAGTAGTCGCCGTGAGGCAGACCCGGTAGGAGGGGCGGGATCAGGGCCGGGACGACAATGTTGAACCGCACCCCGACGATTCCCACCACCACCAGCACCGCCGCAGCCGTCACCCACTGCCAGGAGCGCTTCAGGCTGCTGAACAGGATCACCGTCGGGATCACTATGCCCATCAGGAGCTGCACGATCCAGAAGGACCAGGCAAACCGGCTGGAGGTCATCACGTGGAGCACCTCCGTCTCGTGCGGGGCCATGGAGAGGATGGGGACCAGGATCTCATAGAACATGAGGCCGATATCCACCAGCAGGAAGGCCATGAGCAGATTGCCCAGCTCTCGGACCAGGCCGCCGTCTACCGGCATAAGGCGCGCCCGCTGCCGGATCACATAGAAGAGGGTTAGCAGTGCGGTGCCGGAGACCAGGGCGGAGAGGATGAAGACCACCGGGAAGAGCGGGCCGAACCAGACGCCGCGGGCCTTGACAACTGCGAAGATGGTGCCAGTGCCGCCGTGGACGCCAAAGATGGCGATGGGGATTCCCACGGTGCCCAGGAGGCGGAGCCAGTAGTGGTCGCGGGAATCATCGGTGGAGCGACTGCCGAAGGTCAGGAACCGGACGATGCGAGACGTGCCGCTGAGCCGGACCAAGTCGACCCGGACGGCAAACCAGAGCTCGGTAGCCAGCAGGAGGATGTAGATGGCGTAGAAGCGGACCTCCCAGGCCAGGGGCGAGAGCCAGTTAAAGCGGAAGATCGTGGTCAGGGCCCGGTCCATACGCCCGAGGTCCAGGGCAATGAAGGTGAGCGCTACTACCATGGAGATCAGGGCGGTGAGCAGCGCCATCCGGCCCACCTGCTCGAACCGGGTCATGCCGAAGACGTAGATCAGGCTGGAGAGCAGGAACGCCCCCGCCGAGAGGCCCACGAAGTAGATGTAGAAGGCAACCCAGGCGCCCCACGGGGTGATGCTGCTCAGGTTGGTGGTGCTCAGGCCGTAAACCGCCCGGTAGAGGATGGCCGCCCCGCCCGCCAAAAGCAGGAGCGCCAGGGAGAAGTACCAGGCCAGCCTGGCGCCAGGTCGGGCGCCGGTGGTGGATGTCATTGCAGTCATGGGGAATCCCTCCTCACTTCAGGTAGATCACCCGGGGCTTGGTGCCGAGCTCTTCCTTGAGCCGGAAGGCCCTGGGGCTGGCAGCCAGCTTGGCCACCACCGAGTTCGGGTCGTTCAGGTCGCCGAAGTAGCGGGCGTCACCAATGCAGGTCTCCACGCAGGCGGGCTCCTCACCTCGGTTGAGTCGATGGTAGCAGAAGGTGCACTTGCGCACCGTTCCGATGGGGGCAGCCCCTTTCTTCCGCGGGCCCCGGTCCACGCCATACTCCGGCGCCTGGACCTGCTGGTAGTCGATCATCTCGGCGTAGTTCTCGCCGAAGTCAAAGGAGCGGGCCCCGTAGGGGCAGGCGGTGATGCAGTAGCGGCAGCCGATGCATTGGTCATGGTCGATGTCCACAATGCCGCCGGGCCCCTTGTAGGTGGCGCCCACCGGGCAGACGCCCACGCAGGGCGGGCTGTCGCACTGCATGCAGGGCCTGGGCACGTAAGCCTTGTGGGTGTTCGGGAAGGTGCCGATCTCCATCTCGGTGACGACGTTGTAGCTGATCCCGGGTGGGGTGCGGTTCTCGGCCTTGCAGGAGACGGTGCATGTGTCGCAACCGATGCATTTCTGCAGGTCGATCACCATCACCCAGTGCGGCTCCTGGCTGGGATCCAGCTTTGCAGCGGGGGTGGTCATGCTGGGTCACTTCCTTCAACTCTGTGTTGGTCACCTGTATATGTAGCAAGCGCCGTGCCAGGTCAAAACGGGCAATTTGGCGGCCCGGCGGTGACAATTTGTCACCGCCGGGCGTTCATACGTGCTCATTGTGGCATGCCATTCTGTCATCGATAGAAAGGATCTGAACTAGAAGTGCCAGGGTAGCGGGACCCCACTGATTCTTTTGTTTGACACGCATGATCCTTCTACACTATACTCCATAGTGAATGTTGGAGGTGTATCGGTGTTTACTCATTTCGGGTTGCGTGAAAATGGATTCCTGCGGGTGTTGGGCTCTCTGGAGCTGAGCATCATGGAAGCCATGTGGTCTGCGGGGCAGCCAGTCACCATCCGGGACGTATGTGACTCCCTGGCGCATACCGAAAAACCCCCGGCCTTCACCACGGTCATGACGGTCATGAACCGGCTGGCCTTGAAGGGTCTGCTGGCGCGTACCGGCAGTCGCAAACGTTACCAGTTCAGCGCCTCCGTCTCCAAGGCGGAACTCCAGGCCAGGGTAAGCCAGAGCGTCGTCCAGGAGATCCTCGCTGACTTTGGACCCATCGCTGTCACCCACTTTGTGGAGGCGGTGTCGTCGGACCCGGGCAAACTGCTCCTTCTGGAAAGCCTCCTGGGAAAGCGAGAACAGGTCGAGCAAAACGGAGGGAAACCATGACTCACCCGGGAGTCGAAGCGGCCTGCCGTGGTAACGCCCGCCGCCTTGCGGCGACGGGGGCGTTCCTCGCAATCTGGGGAGTTGCCGCCGCGGTTCCCCTGCTGGCACAGAGTTCGTCTACATTCTGGTATGTGTTGTGGTGCCGCCGGACTTATGCGCTGACGGGAGCTGCAGGGCGGACCGTGGCCTGGTTCTCCCTGGCTCTGTTTGTCAGCGGGGTTGTCCTTGCCGGCTGGACGTTCCTGCGGGGCGTGCTTGCCGCCTATCGGCTTAATCGGCAGTTCAGCCTTCTCGCAGCGCCGCCGCCGCCGCATGTGTTGGCGGCCGCCCGGGCAGCGGGCGTGGCGGAACGGTTCTTGTATGTCGCCCAGCCCCAGTCTGTGGCCCTTACCCTGGGCCTGTTCCGGCCCCTGGTCATTCTCTCGGCCGGAGCGGCGGAAGGCCTCACAGAAGGCGAGCTATCAGCCGTTCTCCTGCACGAGGCGGCACACTGCCGGAGCCGGGACCCGCTCCGCCACTTGCTATGGTCTGCGCTGGTGAAGGGCTTTGGTCTGCTGCCAGGGTTCCCGGCCACGGCGCGCGCTGCCAGATCGTGCGCCGAACTGCGGGCGGATGACCTTGCGGTGCGCCGCCTGAACAGCACAGATGCCCTGGCTCATGCCCTGCTGAAAATGGCCCGCCGGACAGCTGATCTGCGGGCGACGCCGGCTTCGGCGGGATTCCATGACGAGTTGGTGCTCCGGGCCCGACACCTGGTAGGGCAGGATGTCTCTGGGGCTATTCTTCCCATGGCAACCAAGCGTCCGGTACCCTGGTTCATGTGGCTCACGGGGCTGCTGGCGCTATTCTCCCTCCTGCTTCCGGCCTGTCTCCCTCGCGGAGCAGGCTATTTTCGCAAAAATACACTACAAATCATCGTGTATTGAGGGGGTTTTTTCTTGCCGCCCATCTCCTTTGGCCTCGCATTTCTGGCCGGGCTGGCGTCCTTCGTCTCCCCCTGTTATCTGCCGTTGATCCCCAGCTACATGGGGTATCTGGCTGGGAATGCGGGGACGGGCATCGTCAACCGCCGCCGGTTGATCCTGAACACACTCGCTTTCGTGGCCGGTTTCTCCCTGGTTTTTACGCTGCTCGGCCTCTCTTCGACCGTGATCGGCAACCTGTTGCTGAGGAATCAGCGGCTGCTCCGGTACGTCGGTGGTACGGCCATTGCGCTCATGGGCCTCCAACAGCTGGGGATCCTGCGCTTGTCATTTCTGCAGCGGCAGTGGCGACTCACGGCCCCCGGCACCGTGCGGACCTGGGTCCACGCCACTGTAGCGGGAGCTGCCTTTGGCATTGGATGGACCCCCTGCATCGGACCCACCCTGGGTGCCATCCTGGTGTACGCAGGCACTTCGGGCACGAGCCTGACGGGTGCGTTGCTCCTTCTGGCTTTTTCGCTGGGCCTTGGAGTGCCCTTCCTGGGGTCTGCCCTGCTGGCGGACCGGCTCT